>JAKISF010000003.1 GCA_021648725.1 Bacteroidales bacterium
CTATATTTTTCGATTTTAAATTTTACAAAAACACAAATCCAAATTTTTGACTTGTATTTTTGTGATGATAAAATAAAAAAATCAGAAATAAGCTGTTTTTAAGGCCGAGAAAATCAGCAAGCCCTAAATAAAATACTACTGACTTATTCAAAATGATATAAGAAAACAATAGTCCCGATATAAGCCGGTTTTTTTCTGTCTTTTATTTCTAAGGTAGCACGCATTTCAGCTTTACAAATACCTCTTAAATCCTTAATACTTTCAACTGTTACTTTTAATCTGACTTCGTCATCAACCCTTACGGCTTCCATAAATTTGAATTTCTCAATACCGTAATTTACCTGCATTTTTAAATTATTAACTTCAATAATTTGTTCCCAAAGATAAGGTAAAACCGAAAGTGTTAAATAACCGTGGGCAATAGTTGATCCGAATTGTGTTTCTTTTTTTGCTCTTTCAACATCAGTATGTATCCACTGAAAATCAAGCGTTGCATCTGCAAATTTATTTATTTGCTCCTGTGTAATTTTCAAATAGGCGGAAGTTCCGATTTCTTTGCCTTCATGTGATGCAAATTCTTCAAGACTGTTTACAATTACTTTTGACATAGTTTTTGTGTTTTAAATTAATTATTTTTCTTTCTCCAAGAGTCTCTTAATGTAACTGTTCTGTTAAATGTTAGTTTTTCTGAATTACTGTCTTTATCAAGTGTAAAATATCCTTTTCTTTCAAACTGAAACTTTTCACCGATTTTTGCATTTTTTAAAAACGGTTCGGCTTTGCAGTTTTCAATAAGAGTTAAAGAGTCAGGATTTATAAACTCTTTAAAATCTCTATCTTTGTGGCTGTCAGGGGATTCATCGCTGAATAATCTGTCATATTGTTTAACATCAATATCAATTGCATGTTCAACAGAAACCCAATGAAGCGTTCCTTTTACTTTTCTGCCGTCAGGTGATTTTCCGCCTTTTGAAAGAGGGTCATAAGTGCAAAGCAGTTCTGTGATTTCTCCGTTTTCATCTTTTATAACTTCATTGCAAGTAATAAAATAAGCATATCTTAATCTTACTTCCCCTCCGAGTTTAAGCCTGAAAAATTTTCGATTTGCAATTTCTTTAAAGTCCTCTTTTTCAATATATAAATTTCTTGAAAACGGAACTTCTCTTGTTCCGGCACTTTCATCTTCCGGATTATTAATTGCAGATAATAACTCATCCTTTCCTTTCGGATAGTTTGTAATAGTAACTTTTAAGGGGTCAATTACCGTCATTACTCTTTGGGCAACTTTATTAAGGTGCTCTCTTATGCTGAATTCCAACAAACTTACATCAATTATATTCTCTCTTTTTGCAACACCTACTTTCTCAGCAAAGATTTTTAATGCTTCCGGCGTGTAACCTCTTCTCCGTAAGCCTGAAATTGTAGGCATTCGAGGATCATCCCAACCTGAAACATAATTCCCTTCAACCAGTTGCAAAAGCTTTCTTTTGCTCATAACAGTATAATTCAAGTTTAATCTGGCGAATTCAATCTGGCGAGGTCTTGTTCTGCCTTCTTCGTAAATATGACCCAGAAACCAATCATACAAAGGTCGATGATTTTCAAACTCAAGCGTACAAATTGAGTGTGTAATACCCTCAAGATAATCTGATTGCCCGTGTGTATAATCATACATCGGGTAAATACACCACTTATTTCCTGTTCTGTGATGATATTCGTGTTTTATTCTGTACATAACCGGATCACGCATATGCATATTGGGCGAACTCATATCAATTTTTGCACGAAGAACTTTTTCACCATCTTTAAATTCGCCTTTTTTCATGCGTTCAAATAAATCTAAATTTTCTTCAACAGAGCGATTTCTGAAAGGACTTTCAATACCGGGTTTTGTCGGAGTACCTCTTGTTGCAGAAATTTCTTCTCCGCTTTGGTCGTCAACATAAGCAAGCCCTTCTTTTATCAACTTTATTGCCCATTTATAAAGTTGCTCAAAATAATCTGACGAATAAAGATCTTCTCCGTTCCATTTAAAACCCAACCACTCAACATCTTCTTTGATGGAATCAACAAATTCAATTTCTTCTTTTGTGGGATTAGTATCGTCAAAACGAAGATTTGTTTTTCCGTTATATTTTTCTCCCAAACCAAAATTAAGGATAATTGATTTTGCATGACCGATATGCAAATATCCGTTGGGTTCAGGCGGGAACCGTGTAATTATTTCTTTGTGTTTTCCTGATTTCAAATCTTCTTCAATAATTTGTTCAATGAAGTTTAATGGTTTTTTTTCTTCCGAAACTTCATTATTATTTTTGTCTGTCATAATTATCTGTCTGTAAAATTATCATGCAAAGATAAAATGAATTATTGTTTTTTAATACATTTGCAAATTGAATTTATTTTCGTAAATTTTTAATATGGGATTTATAGAAATTGAAGGTATGGAGTTTTATGCCTATCACGGACATTACGAAGAAGAACAAATTGTAGGCAATCGCTTTTTAGTTGATTTGAAAATTGAAACAAATTGCCGAAAGGCTGCGGAAAGTGATCAAATCGAAGATGCTGTTAATTATCAAACAGCTTATAAAATTATTAAAACTGAAATGCAAAAAAAATCCAATTTACTGGAAAATATTGCAGGCAGAATTATTGATGCGTTGCATAATAAATTAGAAAATATGAAATCCGTCAGCATTAAACTGTCAAAAATGAATCCTCCCATGGGCGGAAAAATTAAAAAAGTAAGTATTACAATGACAAAATAAAACAATGGAAAACAAATTAACAATATATAATACATTAAGCAGAAAAAAAGAATTATTTGAACCCATAAATCCTCCCTTTGTAGGAATGTATGTTTGCGGACCTACGGTTTACGGCGATTCTCATTTGGGGCATGCTCGCCCGGCAATTACATTTGATGTTTTATTCAGATACTTAAAATATACCGGATATAAAGTTCGATATGTCAGAAACATTACTGATGTAGGGCACCTCGTAAATGATGCCGATGCAGGAGAAGATAAAATTGCAAAAAAAGCAAAGCTTGACCAAGTTGAACCAATGGAAATTGTTCAAAAATATACAAACAGTTATCATAAAAACATGGAGCAACTAAACACATTGCCTCCGAGCATTGAGCCGCATGCATCTGCACACATTATTGAGCAAGCGGAAATGGTTGAAGAAATTTTAAAAAACGGTTTCGCATACGAAGTGAACGGTTCTGTATATTTCGATGTTGCAAAATACTCCGAAACAAATAATTACGGCAAACTTTCAGGAAGAATTTTGGAAGACCTCCAAAACAATACAAGAGAACTTGCCGGACAAAGTGATAAAAAAAACTCATTCGATTTTGCTCTCTGGAAAAAAGCAGAACCGGAACATATTATGCGTTGGCCTTCAAAATGGAGCGACGGTTTTCCCGGCTGGCATTTGGAATGTTCGGTAATGAGCACAAAATATCTCGGTAATAAATTTGATATTCACGGTGGCGGTTTAGACCTTCAATTTCCCCATCACGAATGCGAAATTGCACAATCGAAAGCTGCAAAAGGTGAAGAAGCTGTTAAGTATTGGATGCATAACAACCTTATTACAATTGCCGGACAAAAAATGAGCAAGTCTTTAAATAACTTTATTATGCTTGATGAAATGTTCAGCGGAAAACATGAACTTTTAGAACAAGCATACAGCCCGATGGTTGTAAAGTTCTTTATATTACAGGCACATTACCGCAGTACGCTTGACTTCTCAAATAAAGCATTGCAAGCATCCGAAAAAGGATTTAACAGATTAATGACAGGAATTCAGACTTTAAATAATTTAAAAGAAAGCAATGAATCAACCGTAGATGTCAAATCTTTGACCGGCAAATCCTTTAAAGCACTTGATGACGATTTAAATACTCCCGTTTTAATTGCTCATTTATTTGACGGCGTTAAAATGATAAATTCAATAGCTGCAGGAAACGAAACAATTAATAATAATGATTTGTCTTCTTTGCAAAACTTCTATGATGATATTGTTTTTAAAATTCTCGGATTAAAAGACGAAGAAGCAACTTGCAATAATGATGAAAAGCTTTCGGATGTTATTGAGCTTCTTTTAAAATTAAGAACAGAGGCAAAAAAGAATAAAGATTTTGCAACTTCTGATAAAATAAGAAACGAGCTTAAAGAACTAGGGATTATTGTTAAGGACACGAGAGAAGGCTCTGAGTGGAAGATTAATTAATTACATTATAAACAAAAAGTATAGAATTACTTCGGCATTTTTTATTGTCATTTACATTTACTTTACACACTAAACCTCTGAAAACAAACATTTTATGTATATTCTGGTTGCCTGCGTTAGTATTTTTTAATTGCAAATACACTTTCTGATTTGCAAAGATAAAATACACATGCGGCTAAGAAAAAAAACGATTGTGTCGCAAACAACACTTTTTACTTGATAAACAGGAAAAAATACACTACGAAAAGTTTATACAAATAAAACAAAACCGATTGTTATATGAATACTGCTGTTTATATATGTTATCCGTCTTTTACAAAAAAAAACATGACATTTGAGTTATTAAATTTTTTGTAACTATTTGCAATTATATACGTCTTAAAAATAAAAAGCCAAAACAATGAATGTCAATAAAGAAAATAAATTGAAAAAAACATATAAGTTTTATGTATTAATAATAATGTTTTTTTTGAGTTTCAGCAGTAATGTTTTTGCAGAAAACAATATAGGAGTTTCTGGTCAGGTAAAAGACGAACAAAGCAAAAAAGTTATAGAGTTTTGTAATGTTCGCGTATTTAATATGAAAGACAGCCTGATAACAGGAGGAGTAACTGACCAAAAAGGCTTCTTTATAATTCCCTTGTTAAGAGGAAATTATAAATTAATAACCGAATATATGGGATATATACCGGACACTACTGAAATTTCCGTAAAAACAGGAACAGAATTCATCGGCATTATTAAACTTAAAAGAGATGCAAACAATATAGATGAAATAATAGTAGAAGGCAGCACAAAGGAAAGTTTAATCGATAAAGATGTTTATCTGGTTACAAGTGATTTAAAAACAGGGGCAGCAAATACAAAAGATGTACTCTCAAAAGTTTCCGGTGTTAATTACGACAGATATAATAATTCAATAAAAGTTGACGGAGACGAAAATATCATAATTCTTGTAAACGGTTTGGAAAAAGATCAAGAATATATCAAAAATTTAGCTCCCGACAGGTTAAAAAAAATTGAAGTTATAAGAGACCCGAGCGGAAGATATGCTCTGGAAGGATATTCTGCAATTATAAACATTATATTAAAAGAAAATTATAAAGGAACCGAATTCCATTTTTCTGACCAACTGATTACCGACCCCGACAATAAAGATTCAAATTACCGTATTCCTATTAACAGCTTTGATGCAAATATAAATTACACATATAATAAAATTAATATTTATTCTGCCGTCAGATACAGCTTTTTTAATATTGGAATGTTGGCAAGTAATTATAAAGAATATGACAACGGATTAACAATTGATAAAAACTCAGGAAGTAATTTACATAATTTGTTATATAAAAACACAAGTGATAATCTAACCATAGGTGCTGATTATTATATAAACCCGAAACATACCGTAAGTTATGAAAGTAATTATAAAGGATATCTTTTAGGAGAAGGCATCTCAAACGAAACATATAATACTTTATATCTGCAAGACGGAAACATAATTGATAATATTGAAATTGAAACAAATAATAATTCAAACAATCAAAGCAATTACCATTCTTTCTTTTATATCGGAAAGTTTAATAAAAAAAACAGTTTGAATGTTGACTTTACATATTCAACATACAAGGATAACTATACAAATAAATATTATGAAAATTCTGTTTTAGGAAGAACCGAGCAAGGAACAAACAATAAAACAAATACAAAATTCTATGCCGAATTCAATCATACTTTAAATGATAAATCAAATATTCAAGTAGGTTACGGAAATGAAACTAAAAATCTTACAAATACACTCATTACAAACAATATTTATTTTAATGAAGTACCGGAAGGCACAAATCCTGATTTTAATTTAACCGAATTACGCCATAAATTTTTTGCATATTACTCGTGGAATATTAATAAAAAACTCGGAATTAAACTTGGCGGTGCTGCTGAAACAAGTATTCCGAAGGTTTACGGCGAAAAATTAACATACTTCATTTACCAACCTTATGCAGATATCAAGTACAAACCTTTTAAGATTTTAGATATACAACTAAAATACAGATCATCAAGTGATTATCCGAGTATAAGTGAAGCAAATCCATTTACTTATGTAATCGACCAAGAAACCGTATCAAAAGGAAATCCTTTTTTAAGTCCGGCAGTAAAACATAAACTTTCAATTAAACTTAATATCTTGAAAGGTTTAGCATCAGTTGAACCTTATTATCATTTTTCCGAAAATTACATCAGCCAAATAGGAACATTAAGAAACGACGGAATATTTGAACTTACATATCAAAATGCCGGAAGATATGAGCATAAAGGAATAAAAGCAAATCTTACGATACCTTTCGGAAAAAGTTTATTTCTTCAAACAAATACAGATTTTTATAAAAGCAAAATTGAATTTGACAATAATATTCAAAAAATAAACGACTGGCGAATGAACAGCCAGTTAATATATGTAAATAAAAAATACGGAAGTGTCAGCGGGTTAATATTTCAAAATAACTTATCAAAATACATTACCGCACAAGGCTATAATATGTGGAATAATGATTTCTGGGGATTATTTGTTCAGCAACCTTTCTTTAAAAAGAAGTTAAATGTTATGCTTCTTTATATGTTGCCGCTTGAACTCGGAATGGATTATTACCAAGGTTCATATACCGAAACAGCCAATTACTCTGAATTAAAAACACAAGACATGAGCCTTCTTAAAAACGTACTACTTCTAAGGGTCAGTTTCAGAATGAATAAAGGACAGTCTGTTCGAAAAACAGAGAAGGAAGTTAAAGAAGAAAAAGAAAAATCAACTAAAAAATTGTTTTAAAAAACAATAAAATTAATCTCCGAATAAAAGATATAACTTACATTTGTAATTCATTCAAAACACACACAATATGAAACATCTTATATATATTTTTTCAACAATATTGTTATTGTCAACAGCGTGTAAAACCGACAATAGCAACAAGGCATCAAAAGATAAAGAAGCAAAAATTATAAGCAAGCCAAATTTAAAACTTGAAAGTGATATTATGACACCGGAGGTTCTTTGGTCATTCGGACGCTTGGGAGATGTTCAGGTCTCGCCCGATGAAAAAACTTTGCTTTTCGGAATAACATATTATGATATTGCCGAAGACAAAGGCAACAGAGAACTTTATACAATGCCGGCAGAAGGTGGTGATATGAAGCGAATTACGGAAACAGCCGGCGGAGAATATAATGCCGTTTGGAGTAAAGACGGTAAAACAATTTATTTTATGACTTACGGTGAATCCGGAATGCAAATGTGGAAAATGAATGCAGACGGAACAAAAAGAACTCAAATTTCAGATATTGAAGGCGGAATTTCAGGATTTATCATTTCTCCGGATGAAAGCAAAGTTTTGTTTGCAAAAGAAGTTGATTTAATCGACGATGTTGTTGATAAATATCCCGATTTGCCGAAAGCAAACGCAAGAATCATAGAAGATTTAATGTATCGCCATTGGGATACTTGGACAGATTCGTACAGCCACATTTTTGTTGCTGATTTTGACGGAAATTCAGTTTCAGGAGAACTTGATATTATGAAAGAGGAAGAATTTGACTCACCTTTGAAACCTTTCGGCGGATTTGAGGAAATTACTTGGAGTCCTGACAGTAAAACAATTGCATATACTTGCGTTAAGAAAAAAGGGAAAGAATATACTTTATCAACAAATTCAGATATTTATTTGTATAATATTGAAACAAAAACAACCTCAAATTTAACAGAAGGAATGAACGGCTACGACAAAGCACCTGTTTATTCGCCTGACGGTAAAAAAATTGCATGGGAAAGCATGGAAAGAGACGGTTACGAATCGGACAAAAACAGATTGTTTATATATGATTTTAAAACAAAAGAAAAGAAAGATTATACAGTAGATTTCGACCAAAATATTCACGGAATAAATTGGACGGCAGACGGAAAAAACATTTATACCGTAAGTGACTATCATGCACGTTTTCAAATTTTCAAATTAAATATTGAAAGCAATGAAATAAATGCCGTAACAAAAGGCGATTATAATTACCGTTCTGTTGCTGTTCTGTCGGATAAATTGATTGCAACAAAACAATCAATGTCGATGCCTACGGAGATTTTTGCAATTAAGGAACAAGGCAAAGAAACTCAACTAAGTTTTGTAAATAAAGATGTATTAGATCAATTAGAACTTGCAAAAGTTGAAGAGCGTTGGGTTAAAACAACCGACGGAAAAGATATGTTGGTGTGGGTAATTTATCCTCCCCATTTTGATGCAAATAAAAAATACCCTGCATTGTTGTATTGTCAAGGCGGTCCGCAATCGTCAGTCAGTCAGTTCTTTTCTTATCGCTGGAATTTTCAAATGATGGCAGCAAACGGCTATGTTGTTGTAGCTCCCAACCGCAGAGGATTACCTAGTTTCGGGCAAGAATGGAATGAACAAATAAGCGGAGATTACGGCGGGCAAAATATGAAAGATTATTTTTCGGCAATTGACGAATTTAAAAAAGAACCTTTTATTGATGAGGATAAACTCGGGGCAATCGGGGCAAGTTACGGAGGGTTTTCTGTTTTTTGGCTTGCCGGAAATCATAATAAAAGATTTAAAGCATTTATTGCACATGACGGAATTTTTAATTTTGAAGCACAATATCTCGAAACCGAAGAAATGTGGTTTGCAAATTGGGATTTAGGCGGTGCTTTTTGGGATAAAAATAACAGAACTGCACAAAATTCTTATGCAAATTCACCGCATAAATTTGTGCAAAATTGGGATACGCCGATTATGGTTATTCACGGACAAAAAGATTACAGAATTGCCGTAACGCAAGGAATGAGTGCTTTTAATGCTGCAATTTTAAAAGATGTGCCGGCAAAATTCCTTTATTTCCCGGAAGAAAATCATTGGGTATTGCATCCGCAAAACGGAATACTTTGGCAAAGAGAATTTAAAACTTGGTTGGATAAATGGCTTAAGTAATTTTTAAACCTCATTAAGCTGTAAACATTTATTATATCAAACTTCGGTTATTAATTTAAATTTATGCTTACGAGCTAACTTCCGTACCAAACATTTTTGCCCTGTAAAATACTGACAAGTGCAAAGGAGCATTATAAAGTAAGAACTTAAAAAGCGATTACGTTCATGACCATTTTAAGTCGGAAAACTTAATACCCCAAATTGTAATATCATCACGTTGTTCCTCTTCTCCTTGATATTCTGCCAATCTTTTCTCTATTAAATTCTTTTGCTCAGCTAAACTAAGGTCTTTGGCTTCTTTAAGCGTTTCAATATACCTTGGTGTTCCGAAACGTTTTCTTTCGGCATTATTTTGGTCAATAATACCGTCTGTTGACAGCCAAATACTGTCATCATTATAAACAAAAAAATCTTTATTGTCAAATTCAATATTCCCTCTTTTTTGTATTGTTCCCCCTATTGATCGTCTGGCAGATGATAATATCGTGATATCGTCATCTTTTTTTGAATAGTAATACAAATCACATTTTGCACCCGAATATGTAATATGAAAAGTATTATCTTCTTTTTCAATCATACACAGTGTCATGTCCATTCCGTCATTATTATCAGTTGTTTCTTGTCTTAGAGCCAACTTAACTTTCTCATCCAATCTTTCAAGAATATCTTTCGGACTGACAATTTTTTGCTCCAAAACGATTTCACTTAATAAACGGCTTCCAATCATTGACATGAATGCCCCGGGAACTCCGTGTCCGGTGCAATCAACTGCTGCAACAAAAATCTTTTCTGAAAAATCATCTGTTGCGGGTAAATGTGCATACCAATAAAAATCACCGGAAACAATATCTCTCGGCTTAAAAATAACAAACGAATCAAAATATTTTTCAAGATCATCTCCTAAAGGAAGAATTGCTTGTTGGATATTTTTTGCATAGTTGATACTGGATGTAATTGCTTCATTTTGTATTTCAATAAATTCTTTTTGTTTTATGATTTCAATCTCTGCTTTCTTTGCAACGGTAATATCTGTATCTATCGTAATTAATTTAACAACTTCATTGTTGTCATCTAATATCGGGGTTATTGTAGTTTGTGCCCAAATATCTTCCCCTCTTCTTGTTTTATTAAGGTTTTGATAATAACCTGTTTGCTTTGTTTCAAGTATTTCTTCAATTACTCTTTTAACATCCGGATTACCGCTTGCACTAATTATATTTTCATCTAATTCATTTCTCAGCAGTTGCAAAGTGTAGCCGTACATTCGAGTAAACCCGGCATTTACCCATTCAAAGTTTCCGTTTACATCAAGAATAGATACTGCATTGTCAGTTTCAGAGGCTACCAGCGATAACTTTTCAAGTTCAGAGTTTACACTTTCCAATTGTTTCGCCTGATTTTGAATCTCATCTTTTTGGCTGTTAATTGCAACATATTGTTCGCTAAGTTGTCTGTTAACCTTTTGTTTATTTATATAACTTACAACAATTAATATTAACATGAAAATAACAACAATCCCGATTCCTGCAAAAATAAATAAATATGTTTTTTGCGATGCAACTGTTGCTTGTGATTCTCCCAAAACTTCTTTATTCTTTCTTAACCTTTCCTCTTGTTCTTTAAGGTCTTTACTTTTTAACTCAATCTCTTCATTAAGTTTCTTAACAAATTCTTTTTGTTTATTAATGTTTTCGGTTTGTATTTCAAGAATTGCAAGGTTTTTTAACAACTCTTCTTTTCGCATCATAACCTCAGAACTCATAGAATCCAGTTTTAAGTTTTGCTCTTTTACTTCATTCTCTTTTGCAGATAATAAATATTCTTTACCGGCAATACTGTCTCTTTGGCTCTTAATTTTATCTTCTTGCTCTTTCAAAAGCTTTTCTTTTTCTTCTATTTCCAGTTTTTTCTGTTCCAACATCTTTTGTTCCGCAATAAGCCTTTTATTTGTTTGAATTTGCATTATTCTGATGTCTTCACGACTTCCTCCTAACCTTAATATTGTAGTAGAAAATTTAAGATTCTGTTTGCCGGCAAGTCGTGTATTAATATCAAAAGGTTTTGATGCATCGGCCTTATTCAGGTTAATTACGCTGTATTCAGGTTGTTTAGACCTGTCCGAGATTATTAAAACATTCTTACCGTTTAATTTTTGATAAACAAATGCTAAATATGCATTCTCATTTTTTGTGACGTATAAAATATGGTTGGGTTCAACATCTGCATAATTTGTATATTTAATTATTTCAACGGGTTTTCCTTTTATTGTTCTCATTGCCGCTAATTTCTCCAATTCGTCAAATGCTTTTTGAGAAGAGAATACACCTATTGTAAATTTTGAAATATTAGCTTCGTTCTCCCAAGTTATGCCAGGGGCAATATTAAAAATCCACATTGCTCTTTTTTCATCCTCGGTTTGCGAATATAACTTTTGAGAAGATATTACACCAATCATAACTAACATTATAATTGTAAAATATTTTTTAAAATTTCTCATTTGTAAAAAATTTAAGTCTTTTGTTTTATATTTTATTTGTTGAAAAATATATTAAAAGGTTTAGTTTGATTTACTCTCATATTCTTTTATGAGCTTTTCTTGTTCTTTTATTATTTCTTTAAGATTCTTAACCTCAATATCTTTTTCTGCTAATTCTTTTTTCACTTTAAGTAATTCTATTATTTGTTTCAACTTGCATCTTCCGTATATCCACTCTGCTTCCTCCTATCCTTGAATATTGATGCTGATAACTCAAGGTTTTGCTCTTTTGCAAGTTTTGTGTTAATATTAAAAGGTTCTGAAGTGTTCGATTTACATAAATTAAATACACTATACTCAGGTTGCTCAGACCTGTCAGATATTATTAATACATTTTTATTTTTAAGCTTATTGCACACAAGCTCTAAATGTGCATTTTCATTTTTTGTGATATAAATAATATGATTTGGATTAATTTCTTCTAATTTTGAATATCTGTATACTTCAACAGCCTTGCCTTTTACGGTTCGTTTTTCTGCTATTTTTTTTATCTCATTATATTCAGTTTCCGAGGAGAACACACCGATAACATATTTTGGGACAGTTGATCCGTTTTCCCATGTTGTACCCGATGCAATATTAAAAATCCACATTGCCCTTTTTTCACTATCTGTTTGCGAAAACATTTTCCGGGTAGATGTTACGGCAATCATAACTAACATTATAATTGTAAAAATTTTTTTAATATTTCCCATTAAACGTAATTTCATAAATTATGCTATTCTGTAAAGCGAAACTTAACAAAATTAATACTTTTTTAGAAATTTATATGCAAATTTCTCATAATTTATTCTTTTTATACATATTTAAATCATATTTTTGTTATCTGTCTTTTCAGTAAAATCCAAAAAATTGTGCTTATTATAGAAAAACTTCTATCTGTTGACACAGAGCTTTTTTTGTTTTTGAATCAATTTCATAATAACTTTTTCGATGTTATTATGAGGCAAATCAGTTCTAAAATAATTTGGCTTCCTCTGTATCTGTCAGTACTTTTTTTTATTTATAAACGGTTTAAACTTAAAAAAACAATTTTACTTTTAATTTCTTTCGGCTTTTTAATTGCATTCAGCGATCAAATTTCCGTTCAGCTTTTTAAAAATGTATTCCAACGCTTGCGTCCGTGCTTTAACCCTGAAATTCAAGATTTAACCCACGTCCTTTCATTGCCCGGAAGTCGCTACGGTTTTGTATCTTCACATGCTGCAAACTCATTTGCATTTGCATTTTTATCTTTACTTATTTTCAGAAACAAAAACTATACAATTTTTATTTTATTCTGGGCATTTACTGTATCCTACAGCAGAATATATTTGGGAGTTCATTACCCGTCGGATATTATAGGAGGTGCTGTGTTAGGAGTTTTTATCTCTGCTTTAGTTTATATAATTATTAAACCCCGGATTTTAATTAAGTAAGAATATCACTTCTTAATATGATAAGTGATTTTTCTGTCTTGATACTTACTGACATTCAAAGGGGTTGTATGCCTGTTTCTTTTTAGCTTAATTCCGCAGTCAGGACAATGTAAATCAACTGCAGAAAGGTCCTCTCCGCATGCAGAACATTTTGACTCATCATTTATCCAAGAAACCTGTTCCTCCGATAATTTTTCCGGAATATTTTTTTTAATAAGAATACCGTCTATAGATTGTAATATCAAATTATAAATAAAATTATCAATTATTAAAAAACTAATCCCAAAAAAGCCTGCTGACATTAGAGCAGAAGTAATTAAAAACCATTTAATTGAAAGAAAAGAAAAAAAAGCGGTAAGGATAATTATAATGAGAACAATTCGAACTAAATTTTCAAAATTGACTTCGTAATCAATAATCAGCTCATTGTTTATTAAGTTTATTTTAATTTCTGTTGAATATTTAAAATTAAAAACAGGAGCAATAAATTTGAAAGATAATGTTTGATTTTTTATTTTAAAGTCTGTCGGATTTTTTTTCTGTATTGCTTTGTTCACAAGATTTTGAATGTCACACAAGTCAATATTGTTCTCATTTAGTTCTTCTCTTGATTTTACTAAACTCTTTTTATATGAATACGGAAAAGCCATTTAATTATTAAGTTCGATTTCTAATATCTTAATTTCTTCAACAGCAACTTGACACGATTTAATAAAAACATTAACTTTTTGACTGTATATATCTTTATTTCTTTTTTCTTTTAAATCTGATTCAAGTATTTTCATATCATCTGCTTGTTTATCCATACCCATAATTTTAATGCTCGACTTTGCTTTATGAACAATGTCTGCAAGCAGTTCGTAATCTTCTTTGTTTAATGCGGCAATCATCACCTTTTCAAACTCAGAAACATTTTGTTTAAACAAATTAAAAATCTTCTTTTTAAACTCTTTCTTTTGCGATATTTCGTCAATATATTTTGTATTTATTATTTTACACATTGGACTCATAATAAATAATATAAACTTGGGTTATTTTTGACCTGTTTAAAATAAAATGACATAAAACTACACTCTTCACAAGCAACCTTATGCCTTTACTCTCATCTAAATTTTATGTTGATATTATACAAAAAAGGTATCTATTAATTTTTTTATATTAAATTTGCCTTATATTTTATAATAGATTAATACTTCAAATTTAATAGAATTATAACAAAATACTGCTGAATATGAAAAAAATATTCATTTTAATCATAAGTCTTGTTTCGATTAACAGTTTCGCACAAGATAATCAAACATCTATAACTGCTAAGGGGCAAGATGCAGAGTTAGCTTACAATGAAGGTGTTAAATTTTTTCTTAACCAGGACCTTCCGGCAGCCCTCGGAGAGTTGTCTAAAGCAATAGATTTAAGATCTGATTTCGGCAAAGCATATTATAACAGAGGGGTAATAAAAAGTGAATTGAAAGACTTTGAAAGTGCAATATCAGATTTGTCAATTGCAGTTCAGTTATTACCGGATATGCCGAAAACTTTATTTGCACGAGGATTTGCAAGAGTTAACACTTCCGACTTCAATGGTGCAGTCAGTGATTTTACCCTTGCAATAAAATCAGGGTATAACAAACCAAATGCCCTGTATTACAGAGGGGTTGCTCATTTGAAACTTAAAAATTACGATGAGGCGATTAAAGATTTTAATGAAGCTATCAGCATGAATGAGAATTATGCCTATGCATATCACGACAGGGGAAGTGCAAAGCGACTAAAGGGAAACCCGCAAGGTGCTGAAAATGACTATCTGAAAGCTGTTGAAATTGACCCTAATTTATATTTTGCTTATAATAATTTGGGGGCTGTAAGAAGCGAACTTAAAAAATATGACGAAGCCATTACGGCTTACAGCGAAGCTTTAAATGTAAATGCAGAATATTATCCGTCATATAACGGAAGAGGGCTTGCTAAATATGCACAAGGCGTAAATAATTTAACAAGAGATAAAACAGAAGATGCAGAAAAAAACTTCAAAGAGGCAATTAAGGATTTTGAGAAAACTATAAATTTTAATAACACTTTTGAGATTGCCCATAATAACTTAGGAATGGCACAATTAAAACTCAAAAATTACAAAGAAGCCGAAGCTGCATTCACAAAAGCAATTAAAATTAAAGCTGATTATCCTGAGGCATATGCAAACAGGGGGACAGCAAGAGAAAACCTCAGAAATTTTACAGGAGCCTGTAATGATTGGGAAAAGGCAGTTTCATTAGGAATAGAACATGCTGATAAATATATTAAAAACTGCAAGTAAGAAACAATAAAATAACAAAGACTCAATATGAAAACTAAGATATTTTTGACTATTATTTTTTTATCGGTTATTTTTCAAAACCAAATATTCTCACAAAAATTTGTGAAAGTTAAAAAGTCAAGCTACAAAATAGAAGAGGAAGGTTTCAAGGAAGCCTGGAAACATGTAAAAAAAGGAAATAAACTTTTCAGAATGAATAAAAAAGGTGCTTTCTACGAAGCACTTGAACATTACTTAACTGCAAATAACTATAACGAAGATAATGCAGCCCTAAACTACCTTATAGGCATTTCATATTTAAAAACATCTGATTCTAAAAAAGCATTAGAGTTCATTGATAATGCTAACTTTATATACGGTTACTTGACTGATGATATATTATACTGGCTGGCAATGGCAAAACAATATAATTACCAATTTGATGAAGCGATTGATGACTACGAGGAATATATGAGTTCTTTGACACCGAAAGAAATGCAAAGAAAAAAAACAAAAATCGACAAAAGAATTGAAGAGTGTGAAAGCGGCATAAAACTAATGAACAATCCCGTAAGATGTTTCGTTGACAATTTAGGTAACGGCGTAAATACAAAAGCTCCCGAATACAGTCCTGTTTTTTACTTTAGAGATTCCGTTTTATACTTTACTTCAAGAAGAGAAAATACAACCGGAGGTAAAAAGAATCCATACAGTCGTATGTATTATGAGGATGTTTACACTTCTTATTTTAAAAACGGGAAATGGCAAAATGCCGACCAAATGGAAAAGCCGATTAATACAAAACATAACGACGCAGCAGTAGATATCTCCCCCGAAGGTCGTGAAATATGTATTTACAGGGGTTATAAAGGTCAAGGAGATTTGTACAACAGCCAATTTAAGAAAGATATGTGGCAAAAACCCGGGAAAATGAAAAGGGTTAATAAAGGCAAATACAGAGAAAGTTCAGTTTCTGTTACCAGAGACTCTATGACTTTATACTTTATAAGTGACAGAAAAGGAGGACAAGGACGACAAGACATTTGGATGACTCAAAAAACAATTGACGGAAGTAAGTGGCAAAAACCACAGAATCTAGGGCATGTAGTAAATACAAAATATAATGAAGAAACTGTTGAAATTTCAGCTGACGGTAAAGATTTGTATTTCAGTTCAAAAGGACACAACTCAATGGGAGGTTATGATGTTTTTGTAACACATAAAAATGATGACGGAACTTGGACAGAACCTGAAAATATTGGCTACCCTATTAACACTCCCGGAGATGACGTGTTTTTTATGCTGACTAAAAACGAAAAATTCGGTTATTATTCATCAAACAGAGATGATTCATTCGGCGACAAAGATATTTATCAGGTTGTTTTTCTGGGACCGGAAAAACCCACTCATATTTCTTTCGGCAACCCGAATGATTTAATTGCGTATTTTGCCGAACCTATAAACGAAACCGATATTGAAAAACCCGTAAACATTAAAGTTATTCAACTTTCAATTGTTAAAGGCGTAGTAACGGATGCATTTTCAGGGAAACCTATAAAAGCCACATTGGAACTTGTTGACAACGCAACCGGCGAAGTTGTAAAAATAGTTGAATCATACGCATCAACAGGTGCATATACTGTTCCGCTTCCTCCGGGAAAAGATTATGCGTTAACTGCCGGAGCCCCTGACTATTTCTTTCATTCAGAAAATTTCACAATTGCAGATACATCTACACACGAAGTAATCAGAAAAGATATTCAACTTCAACCGATGGGAATCGGAGCAAAAATTGTATTGAATAATGTATTTTTTGATTCAGGAAAGGCTATTTTACGTCCGGAATCATTCCCGGAACTAAATCGTTTAGCAAGAATTTTAACCGACTATAAAAACATCCGAGTTGAAATCTCCGGACATACTGACAGCAGAGGCTCTGAAAGTTCAAACCAAGGCTTATCGCAACGAAGAGCACAGTCTGTTGTTGATTATATTCTGACAAGAGGAGTTAATTTAGCTCAAATTGTTGCAATGGGTTATGGAGAAAGCCAGCCGCGTGCTGACAACAATACTGCTTCCGGACGACAACTAAACCGGCGTGTTGAAGCAAAAATTCTTGACAAATAAATAAAAGGAAATCACTTCCTGAAATCTGTTATAAGATTTCGGGAAGAGCAAAGCTCAATCTTTTATTTGATTGGGTTTTGTCCTAATTTTCGCACTTTTTCATCTTCAAAAACAATAAGTTACATTAAATTAGTGAGAATTTTATTGTTCTTGGGGTATTCTGAGTATAACTTTTGCTGTATGTTTTTACAAAACCGGAAAAGCAATTATTCCTTACATTTTATAAACTCAATTTATTAAATCAAAAAATATGTTACCCCTGAAAAACGTAAAAATATTAGACCTCACCAGAGTATTAGCAGGACCGTTCAGCACAATGTTAATGCAAGAACTCGGAGCAGAAGTCATAAAAGTTGAAATGCCCGGCAAAGGAGATGACGCTCGTTATTTCGGACCTTTCAAAAACGGTGAAAGTGCTTATTTTCTGAGCATTAACAGAGGGAAGAAAAGCATTTCGTTAAACCTGAAATCAGAAAAAGGCAAAGAAATATTATTGAACCTTGTAAAAGAAGTAGATATCGTAACTGAGAACTTCCGCCCGGGAACAATGGAGAAACTTGGTTTAAGTTACGAAGTTTTAAAAAAAGCAAACCCGAAAATTATCTTTGCTTCAACTTCCGGCTTCGGTCAAACCGGTCCCGATTCTAAAAAACCCGCTTATGATATGCTTGTTCAAGCCATGAGCGGAATGATGAGCATTACCGGTTGGCAAGACAAACCCCCTACCCGAGTCGGATCTTCAATAGGCGATCTTGGTGCCGGGTTATATACTATCATCGGAATTTTATCAGCTCTTTATCAGCGAACCATAACAGGTGAAGGACAAAGAGTTGATGTTGCAATGTTGGATTGTCAGCTTTCATTGTTAGAAAATGCAATTGTACGTTACGGCATAACCGGAGAATCGCCTAAACCCGGAGGAAATCAACATCCTACGATAACCCCTTTTCAGGTTTTTAAAACAAAAGATGATTATATGGCTGTATCAATGGGAAATGACCTGATGTGGCAAAATTTCTGCAAAGCTATCAACAGAAATGATTTAATTGAAAACCCCAAATTTGAAACAAACCTTAAAAGAACAGAAAATAAAAATGAACTTTTACCGGTTCTGGAAGAAATTGTTTTGCAAAAAACAAATGATGAATGGACTGTAATTTTTGAAAATGCAAAGTTACCTCACAGTCCGGTTAATAATATTGAAAGCATTATGCAACATCCGCAAGTAAAAGCCAGAAATATGATTGTTGAAACAAGCGGAACGGAAATCGGAAAAATCGGTGTTGCCGGAAATCCGATTAAAATGACCAATATTCCGGAAAGTGCATACCGAGAAAAAGCTCCTGAAGTCGGGGAACATAATTTTGAAATATATGCTGAGATGTTGGGTTTTAGTAAAGATGAAATTGAATCTTTGAAAAAAGAAAAGGTTATTTAGTACAGTATGTTTTTCGGTTGCATAACACTTTTAAAGTGCTTGACAACTTTCATTTAAAATCTCAATTATGAAATACACAAATTATATCTCATTTATATTAATATTCCCTTTATTATTCCTAAGTTGCAATTCATCAGGGCAAAATGAGGAGTTTGACAATAATGAGGATACAATCATTCAACAATCAAAAGATAAAATATCCTTGTTGTTCTTGGGTGATATTATGCAACACGATTTACAAATTCAATCGTCCTATGTTCCGGAAACCGGCAACTATGATTTTTCATCACAATTCAAATATGTTAAACCGATATTTGACAGCACCGATGTTGTAATCGGCAATCTTGAAGTTACGCTTGCAGGGAAACCATATAAAGGTTATCCGCATTTCAGTTCTCCCGATGATTTGGCTTTTGAAATTAAAAAATCAGGAATTGATTATCTCGTTACCGCAAATAATCATGTTTACGACAGAGGTAAAAAAGGTTTTGAAAGAACCATGCACATGCTTGATTCTGTCGGATTCAAAAGAACAGGGTGCTTTATTGATGAAGGCGATAAAAATAAAAACCATCCGATGATTATTGAAAAAAACAATTTTAAAATTGCATTGTTCAATTACACATACGGATTAAACGGAAATATTGCAGAAAAACCGAGTATCATAAACACTTTAAATAAAGATGAAATAAAAAAAGATTTAACAGATGCCTCAAATTCAGATTATGATGCAATTATTGTTTTTTTCCATTGGGGAATTGAATACAAACATCAACCGAATAATGAGCAGGTAAATTTGGCTGATTTGTGTTTTGAAAATGGTGCAAATATTGTAATCGGCTCTCATCCGCATGTTATTCAACGAATGGAACATAAAACATACAAAACAAATTCCGGAAAGGAAAAAGATGTTCTCGTTGCATATTCTCTCGGAAATTTTGTTTCAAACTACGGAACATGGCGCTATTGCGACGGCGGAACAATGATTAAGTTCTCTTTAAGCAAAACCGAAGAAGGCAAACTTTCAATTATTGAGCCTGAATACCACTTAATTTGGGTTTACAGAGAACCAAAAAACAACAAATTAATGAATTATTACGTATTACCAATTGCAGACTTTGAAAACAGCAAAGATTTGAAAGAATCGGATAAAAAGCAAATGAATATTTTTATTAATGATTCAAGAAAGCTTTATAATGCAGAAAATATAGGTGTTACGGAACATAAAAATGAATAAAAGTTATAACTTTGTAATATATGTTCACTTCAAAATCACATCTTTCAAAAACAGCATTTATATTAAGAACAAACAAGCTTAATGCAAAAGACTATGTCAGAGGGTCTTGTAAAATTTCCGAAAATAAAGATATACATATAAAAGCATTAATCTCTGAAAAAAACAGAGAAAAAAGATTACTTGCAGAAGTTGATAAATTAAGAAAACGTTTCCCTGATAAAAATAATTTGCCTCCTTTATACGGCGTTCTTGTAGGAATAAAAGACATTGTAAATGCCGAAGGGTTTAAAACAAAAGGAGGAAGCAAATTACCGGCAAAACTTTTTAAAGGAAAAGAGGCTTCGCTTGTTACAAAACTGAAAGACGTAGGTGCAATTGTTATGGGAAAAACCGTAACAACCGAATTTGCCTATTTTGAACCGGGAGAAACCCGAAACCCGCATAATATAGAACATACACCCGGAGGTTCAAGCAGCGGTTCGGCTGCTGCCGTGGCAAGCGGCATTGTTCCTTTGGCAATCGGCACACAAACCATAGGTTCGATAATTCGCCCTGCGGCATATTGCGGCATTGTAGGTTTTAAACCTTCTTTCGACAGAATTGAAAAAGACGGAGTAATCCCTTTTTCTGTTTCTGCTGACCACATCGGAATATTTACGCAAGATATTGAAGGAATTGATTTGGCTGCTTCCGTTCTTTGCGATGATTGGGAAAAAGAAGTTAAAAAAGAAACAAAACCGATTATCGGAGCAGTTGATGGAAAATATTTGCAACAAGCCGAGCCTGAAATTATTGAATTTTTTGAAGAAAAGATTCTGCAACTACTAAAATCCGGGTATATAATTAAACGAATAAACCCTTTTGAAGATATTGATGATATAAACTTCAAACATCAAAATATGAACGCTCGTGAATTTTATGAAGTTCATAAAAAGTGGTTTAAAAAACATGAGCAAAAATACAGAGAAGGAACAAAGGAACTAATACTTAAAGGGAAAAAAGTAAGCGACAAGGATTACATACAAGCAATTGAATATCAGAAAGTTCTCAGAATAAAAATTGAAAAAATGAAAAAAGTAAGCGGAATTGATATTTGGCTTTCACCGGCAACAACAAGTCCGGCTCCCAAAGGAATGCAAACCGGCAGCCCGCTTATGAATTTGCCTTGGACTTATGCCGGACTTCCTGCAATAACAATTCCGGCAGGCAAAGCAAAAAACAGTCTTCCTATCGGATTGCAACTAACAGGCTCTTTTTATAAAGATGAAGAGTTAATTGCTTTTGCAAAAATTGTTGAGAATAGTTTTTAGGTTTTGAAAACATTGTCAGGTTTGAATTAAATTACAACAATGAAAAAAATCTCCCCAAAACACATAATAATGGGTTTGCAACATACATTTGTTATGTTCGGAGCCACTATTCTTGTTCCTTTGCTTACAGGTTTAGATATTGGTGTAACCTTATTTGCAGCCGGTGTAGGAACATTCATTTTTCATATTGTTACAAAATTTAAAGTACCGGTTTATCTCGGTTCATCGTTTGCATTTATTCCGCCAATTATTGCCGTTGCTCAAAGCGGGTCATTGCCCGAAGCTCTCGGAGGTATTTTTATTGCAGGACTTTTATACATTTCCGTTGCAATTCTTTTTAAATTCATTAAAGTTGAAATTTTGCATAAAATACTTCCCGCACATATAACAGGACCTATGATTGTGCTTATAGGACTGATACTTGCACCCGTAGCAATAAAAAACTCATCGGGCGAGTTTGCTCCCGAACTGGTTAAAAATATAACAACAAACGGGTGTTGGGGAATTGCATTATTTACATTGGCTGTTGCAATTTTTGTAAAAATCTTTTTTGAGAAAATAAGCAAGAAGTTACTCTCAATGCTTCCTGTTTTATTTGCTCTTATTACCGGTTACACACTTTCAATAATAGTAGGAGTAGTTGATTATAACGTGATTAATGGGGCGTCTTGGTTCGGTGTACCGAAATTTTCAGCACCTGTTTTTTCCTGGCGAGCAATTTCTATTACAGTTCCTATTGCGGTTGTTACAATTGTTGAACATTTCGGTGATGTTTTGGCAATCGGTAATGTTGTTGGCAAAGATTTTATTTCAAAACCCGGAATTCACCGAACTTTAATCGGTGACGGATTGGCAACCTCATTTTCAGCTCTTATCGGCGGTCCCGCTAATACGACTTACAGCGAAAATACCGGAGCGGTTGCTTTAACCGGTGTATATAATCCTGTAATTATGCGAATTGCAGCAACATTTGCAATTATTCTTGCATTCATCCCTAAGTTTACGGCAATTATCGAAACAATTCCGACACCTGTTATCGGCGGAATTTCAATTCTGCTTTTCGGAATGATTTCATCAATAGGCATAAAAAATATGATTGATGCAAAAGTTGATTTTACGAATCCTAAAATTATTATTGTTTCATCTGTAATGTTGGTATTAGGTTTAGGCGGTGCTGTGTTTGAATTAGGAGAATTTAAAATTGAAGGATTAGGCTTGGCTGCAATAATCGGCATTTTATTAAATTTGGTTATTAATTTCAGTTCTTTCAGTAAAAATGAAACGAAAACTCAACAATAACGAACTTCAGATATTAAAATCAATCTATTTTCATACAATTGATTACAACAAAGTAGAACTTACTAACCAACACTTATTCAGCAAAATATTAAAGAAATACAGAGGAATTGTTTTTGACAACACCATTGTTTTTACAAATAAAAGCTACAAATATGATTTCAGCAAAACAATAAGCGATATGGCATTATTGGTTCATGAAATATGCCATATTTGGCAATATCAAAACTTGAATTACAGATGGTACAAAGCCGGAGTTGAACATTTAAAATTCGGAAAATCAACTTATTCTTATAATATTGCCGATCATAAAAAATTAACCGACTTCAGGTTTGAACAACAAGGCGAGATTATGGCTGATTATTTTAGGCTGAAGAAACGAAGCAGTTCAAAAATCAGTATTTATGAGGATGTGATTTACAGCACAATTAATAAGAATAAGTAAAATGTTCGACATTAAAAATATAAAATGCCCCTGCATCGACAAATGCAAATACGATGAAGATAAAATTTGCATGGGTTGTCACAGAACAATGCACGAAATTGTAAGTTGGTCAGATTTTTCTGATGACGAAAAAATAAAAATTATTCAACGTGTTGAAAAGAAAATGAAATTATGAGTGAGAAAAAATTAAATGCAAAAAATCCTTGCATTCGAAACTGCGAATATGATGATAACAATATTTGTATTGCTTGTCGGCGGACTAAAAAAGAAATTTTTGAATGGGGAGATTATTCCGATGAAGAACGAATATTAATTAATAAACGAATACCAGAAAAATATGACAAATAAAAAAAGACCGCCTTACAGGCAGCCTTAAGATATTGTGTTAAACGGCTATCCTAAATATTTTTTCAAAGGATTGCTTCTTGACGTTGTTCTTAAACGTTTAATTGCTTTTTCTCTTATTTGTCGAACTCGCTCCCTGGTCAAACCGAATTGCTGTCCTATTTCTTCCAAAGACATTTCTTCAACTCCTATTCCGTAGGAAAGTTGTAAAATTTTACTTTCTCTGTCGTCCAAAGTTGCAAATACTCTTTCAATTTCTTTTCTTAAAGATTCGTGAATTAAAGATTTATCAGCAATCGGTGAATCATCATCGGAAAGAACATCCAATAAGCTGTTATCTTCGCCTTCTTGAAAGGGAGCATCTACAGAAACATGCCTTCCCGAAACTTTCATTGTTGCTTTAACTTTAGATTTTGGAATTTCTAAAATTACCGATAATTCATCAATTGAGGGTTTTCTGTGATGTTCTTGTTCAAAAACAGCAACAGCCTTTCTGTATTTGCTTAGTGAACTTACTTGGTTTAAAGGCAGTCTTACAATTCTGGATTGCTCATTAATAGCCTGCATGATTGATTGACGAATCCACCAAACGGCATAAGAAATAAATTTGAAACCTCTTGTTTCATCAAATTTTTCAGCGGCTTTTATTAAACCTAAGTTTCCTTCATTAATTAGATCGGGTAAACTGAGTCCTTGATTTTGATATTGTTTTGCAACAGAAACAACAAATCTTAAATTTGCACTTGTTAATTTTTCAATTGCAGCTTGATCTCCTTTTCTTATTCTTTGTGCCAGTTCAACTTCCTCTTCAACACTTATAAGGTCGTATCTTCCAATCTCTTGCAAATATTTATCAAGAGATGCACTTTCTCTGTTGGTAATTGACTTGGTAATTTTTAGCTGTCTCATATATCGGAATAAAAGTAGATTAGGGTTTTATAGTGAATATCCTTTTTTCAAAAGGGATGCAAATTTAACTCTTTTATTTTATTTAGAACTAATTTTTTAAAATTATATTACAATATTTATCATTCTGCCCGGAACTACTATAATTTTTTTTGGTTTCCCGTTCTCTAATCTTTTTTGTGTTCTTTCATCGTTGAATGCAGTTTTCTCAATATCAGCTTTTTGCATATCAGAGGGAACATTTATCGTAAACTTTGTTTTACCGTTAAACGCAACAGGGTATGTTATAGTATCTTCAACAAGAAATTCTTCTCTAAATTCAGGGAAATTTGCATTAACTACACTACCCGGATTTCCCGTTAATTGCCAAAGTTCTTCAGCAATATGAGGAGCAAAAGGTGAAAGTGTAATGATGAAATTTTTTAAAACTTCTTTATTGTTGCATTTTAATTTTGACAAATCATTGGTACAGACCATAAATGCAGCAACCGATGTGTTAAACGAAAAGTTCTCAATATCCTCATTAACTTTTTTTATTAATGTGTGAATAACTTTTTGTTCTTCTTTTGTGGGTTCGTTATCAGATAAGTTAATATTTCCTTCATTATCAAAGAATAATCGCCAGAATTTATTGAGAAACCTTGATACTCCTTCAATTCCGTTAGTATTCCACGGTTTTGATTGTTCAATAGGTCCGAGGAACATTTCATACAAACGTAATGTATCGGCACCGTATTCTTCAATAATCAGGTCGGGATTAACAACATTATATTTTGATTTTGACATTTTTTCAATAGTATTTCCGCACCTATATCTTCCGTCTTCCTCTAAAATAAATTCTGCACCTTCAAATTCTGGTCGCCATTTTTTAAAAGCTTCAATATCTAAAATGTCGTTATTTACCATGTTAACATCTACATGAATTTCGGTAACTTCGTAATCTGCTTTCAGGTTGAAAGAAACATATTTATTCGTATCTTTTATTCTGTAAACAAAGTTTGAGCGTCCTTGAATCATCCCCTGATTTACAAGTTTTTTAAATGGCTCATCTTTAATGACATATCCTAAGTCAAAAAGAAATTTATTCCAAAATCGAGCGTAAATTAAATGACCTACTGCATGTTCTGTTCCTCCGATGTATAAGTCAACATCTTGCCAATAACTATTTGCTTTTTTTGAAACTAACGCATCTTTATTTTGCGGATCCATATAACGCAAATAATATGCGGATGAACCTGCAAAACCGGGCATTGTACTTAATTCGTAATGAAATTTGCCGTTGTAAAGCCAATTTTCTGCTCTTCCTAGGGGCGGTTCACCGGTTTCTGTCGGTTTATAATCGTCAATTTCAGGCAAAGTCAAAGGAAGTTCATCTTCTTTTAACGGTCTTGCAATATCGTTTTCGTAATAAACGGGAAACGGTTCTCCCCAATATCTTTGTCTGCTGAAAATTGCATCTCTTAAACGATAGTTAATTTTTCTGTATCCCAATTCTTGATTTTCAATTTCATCAATCATTTTTTTAACAGCATCTTTAACATCAAGCCCGTTTAGGATATCAGAGTTAATCATTGTTCCGCTTTTTGCATCGTAAGATGCTTCTGAAATATCACCGCCGTCAACCACAGGAATTATTTCAATATTAAAGTGTTTTGCAAAGGCATAGTCTCTGCTGTCGTGTGCGGGAACAGCCATTATTGCTCCTGTTCCGTATCCGCCGAGTACATAGTCGGCTATCCAAATCGGAATTTCTTTTTTTGTAAACGGATTGATTGCGTAAGACCCGGTTAAAACTCCTGTAATATTTTCAGCATCAGCCATTCGTTCTCTCTCTGTTCTGCTTTCTGCTTTTGTAACATATTTATCAACTTCTTCCGATTTTTCGATACTTGTAATTTTATCGACAAGGTCACTTTCGGGAGCAATAACCATAAAAGTTGCACCATAAATTGTATCCGGTCGTGTTGTGAAAACCTGTATTTTATCTTCTGAATCTTTAATTTGAAATAACACCTCTGCACCTTCCGAACGACCAATCCAGTTTTTCTGCATTTCTTTTAAAGAATCAGACCAATCAATGGTATCTAATCCTGAGACCAGTCTTTGTGCATATGCCGTTACTCTTAATTGCCATTGCATCATATCTTTTTGAGTAACAGGGTGTCCGCCTCTTTCTGAAACTCCGTCTTTAACTTCATCGTTTGCTAAAACTGTTCCGAGAGCGGGACACCAGTTTACTTTTGTATTTGAACGGTAAGCTAATCGGTAGTTCATTAAAATTGCTTCTTTTTCATTTTCCTCCATTCCGTTCCAAACGGCAGCTTCAAATTTAGGCGTTTCACTACATGCAGCATCAATTAATGTGTTTCCGTTTTGTTCAAATTCTTTTATTAGAGAATTAACTTGCTCTGCTTTTTGTGTCTTATTATTAAACCAGTGATGAAACATTTGAATAAATGCCCATTGTGTCCATTTATAATAGTCAGGATTTGCTGTTCTTACTTCCCTGCTCCAATCATAAGAAAATCCGATTTTATGAAGTTGTTCTTTATATCTTTTAATATTAATATCAGTTGTTATAGCAGGATGTTGTCCTGTTTGGACGGCATATTGTTCAGCGGGAAGTCCGAAAGCATCAAACCCCATAGGATGAAGAACATTAAAGCCTTTTAATCTTTTATATCTGCTGTATATGTCAGAAGCAATGTACCCGAGAGGATGTCCCACGTGCAAACCTGCCCCGGAAGGGTAGGGAAACATATCCAAAACATAGAATTTAGGTTTTGAATTATCTATTTCAACTTTATATATATCAGTTTTTTGCCAATTATCTTGATGTTTCTTTTCTATTTTTGAAAAATTGTATTCCATTATTTTGATATAAGTAGCATTATAAAAGTTTGCAAAAATAGTAAAAAATCACATTGATTTTATATTGCTTAAATAATTGTTTGAATATATTCGGATAATTTCTATTTTTGCAGAATAATTAAGGCTCCGTAGTTCAATGGATAGAATATCAGATTTCGGCTCTGAGGGTTGTGGGTTCGAGTCCCGCCGGGGTCACTAATATACTTTAAAAGTCTTGTTAATCAAATGATTGCAAGGCTTTTTGTTTTTTGGTACAACATAGGTACAACAAATCAAATATTTTTTTATTCCCTTTTTTATGTATGATTAATCATTGTATTGCATTGTTTTGCAGTTTGTTATGAATTGTATTAGCCTTATCTTTGTCATGTAATTTTTTTAGTAACTTAAAACTTAATATCATGGCTAAACAGAAAGGACCTATTAAATACATCGGAACATTAGGCGACATCCGACATTTCAAAATCAAGAACACAGAAGGATATTTTGCCGGAATGATTGGCGGCCCAACAGCCGAACAAATTAAAACAGACCCTGCTTTTGCTCGTACTCGTGAAAACATGAGTGAGTTCGGTGGTTCTGCAATTGCTGCAAAAGCTGTTCGAGTTGCTTTTGGTGAACTTGTACAAAGTGTTGCAGATTCACGAATAACCGGACGTTTAACTGCGTTAATGAAAAAGATTAACAAAGAAGATACAACCGGAATAAGAGGACAACGACCGATTTTAGTTACACAATATCCGGAACATTTAAAAGGGACAGAATTTAATAAAAACATCACTTTCGGAAGTATTATGTATGCACCGTTCACAATTACTCCTAATGTTGACAGAAACAGTTCTGACCTCGTTATTCCTGCATTTAAACCAAAGAACAGTATAAATGCACCTGTCGGAGCAACACATTTCAGAATTGTAAATGCAATCGGTGTAATATCAGACTATGCATTTGACCTGGATACTAAACAGTATGAAGCTGTTGATGATGCTTTGAATATGAAAATGAACATTGAATATTCTCCATATCTTGATTTGTCCTCTAATATCGGAACTGATACAACTATTACCGCTGCTCTTGCCGGTGCTCCTGTGATGTCTACGGATGTAATTGTATTGAATGCTGTCGGTATCGAATTTTATCAAGAAGTAAATACTGAATATTATCTTTTTGCATCCGGACATGCTGCAAAAATTAAAAATACTTTCTAAACTTGGGAATTTAGATTGATGATGACAGATTTGAAGCTCTCTTTAATTAGAGGGCTTTTTTTATATCCATAGCAATCATATACGACTTATATATGCTTTGTTTATGAAATAAGATACGGAACAAGCCAATTAACCGGAACATAGCTCAACCGGATGAACTCTTTTATTTACCTTTTCTTTTTACATATATTTTTAAAAGAAGAAAGAAAAAAAACGAGAAAAAAAAAGAAAAAAGAAAGCATTTTGTAAGGCGGTGTAGAAGGGTGTCAAGGTTTTTGGATATTTATTTTATGCCTTTGAAAGTTATTAAAAGATAAACATAAAAAAAATATTCAAAACCCGCAGGGCTTGACCTTGATGCCCTTGTGCGGTTGTATGTGCGTACCGCCTATCTTTGCTTTCCTTTTTTATTTTTTGTACCCTGCCAATTTAACTGCAACTTTATTTTAGTCTTTTTCTTTTAAACCGGATTAAAACAAATAACAACAAATACAATATCAAACTGATTGCCGGATAAAACATATTTTGGGGTGGTGGTCGGGGACGTGGGGGGACATTGGGGTTTGGCGTGTGTTTTTGCTGTGGATGGTGCGGTTGAGAACAGGTGGCTTTTGTGGATGAAAATATTTGGTTTGTTTTTTATGTGGGTAGATTGTGTGGTTGATAAAAAACAAGCCGGATATTTTAAGTGCGGTTGTAAAGCTGCCTGTGTGTGTAGCGGTGGGTTTTATGATTTACTGAACGTAGTTTACGGAGAGAAGAAAATTAGAAAATCCAAGGAGCGATTGGTGGTTATGACTTGCAAAAAACATGACAAAACCGTGCGGTTGCAAACCTTATGTTTTTTCTGAATTGACTTTCTTATTGATGCTTGGGGCGCGTATGTGCAGCAATAATTAAGTTAATAGAAGAAAAACATTGTGCGGATGTATTTGTGCGGGCTATTTAACATAGTTGACTTATGGGACAATTTTTCTTTGTTCCCATAAGACGCAATTATGTTAAATAGCTTTGCAGCAATTTATTTGGCGTGTCTTTTTGTTTGTGTGGTTGGCAGCTCTTTGTTTTTTGGTTTTGCCTTTTGAGTTATTAAAAAATAAAACCGGAAAACAATGTGCTGCTTGTAGAGGTTGTACAAAAAGCATGACGGATAAATTGCGTGTGCGGTTGTGTGGGGAGTTAATGTGTCTTAAAGCTATTCCATTTTGGCTTAAAGTGTAATACTAATAGTATTTCAGCCAGATGGAGTTTAAAGTTATGTGTTTTTTTATTAATATCTTTTTCAATACGATGAAAGTAAACTTTTAGATTTTCTATATTCGGATGTTTTTCATATAGAGGCATTAAGTTGTAGTGATATTCCTTTTCTTCCATGAGATTTGCCCATGTTGCAGACTCTTTATTTTTTCTGATTAAGTGGTCTGCCATTCTCCGTCTTAAATCTCTTGAAATCCCGATATAAACAGGGTTATTCTTTTTTGTTGCCGAATCTTGTTCTGAAAAAATATAAACACCCATTAATTCAGACAATTCATCTTTGGAAAATTCATTAAAGGCTTTAATAAACTTTTCATCTTGAAAGAAATATTTATCAATATAATCACCTTTATATTTAGCTTTCTCCTTTTTATATAGTTTTCTTACAGGAACAGATTTATTTAATTCAATATTATCAACTAACTCTTTAATAAAGTCATTATAATCAATCTCCGGAAACGTTTCTTTGTCAAAATTTTTACTCATTTTCTGTGTCATTATCAATAGGGTTTTTGCTAAATGTAAGCACCAATTTGAATTAAGCTATTCGATAAAACGTTTTCTTTGCCTATATATTTGGTAACGAAATCCTTTTCGCTACCAAAAGGTTTTGACATGAACTAATTTGTAATCAATCAGGCGTTTACCTTTTAGGACTTCGTAACCGTTTTTTGCTAATTCTTTTTCGTATTTGGACAGGTAGTTTTCAGCAGTTCGTTCGGTAATTTCAAAAAAATCGGCAATTTGTTTTTTAGTAAAGCGAAACTCGCTTTCGTATAAAACACCCCTTAAACCTACTGCATTCTGTATTTCCTGAACTGCATATTTATTGTTCAGTATATTTTGTCTTACTATTTTTGAGTTTGTTAAATCTTTCATTTTTTATTCTTTTATTACCGGTAGCTTTATACCTATTTTAAACATTTGAACAAATTCTTTGATTTCGTTTGATTCGTCATTCAGGTTAATTTCATTGAAATTTTCTATACCGGATTCTTGATTCGGATAAATTATCAGACAATCAATTATTTCATTATGGTCTTTTTCTAATTTATTGTAAACAGATTTAAGCCGGGCATAACCACTTACTTGTCTCATGTCTATGTTTTTAAAATGTGAATCATATGCAGGCTTGTATTTTGCATCAATTACCATTTTGTATTCATTGCTGTTGAGTAAAAAGTCTAATTCATTTCCGAGATATGTGTAATGATAATTTACATGATTTCCGAATTTGTCTTTTAATAAACCGAGTGTGTACAATTCAAATAGTTTACTCATATCAATCCAAAACGGTGGTATTTTAGCTTTTTCTTTATTGTTAATGTTGTTTACAGAATAACCGAATCGTTTTAATATCCATAATGCCAACTTCACAGCTTCTTTATATTCGGAATATATTGCATTTGATTTTATTTGCTTTATTTCATTGAAACTTACATCTTCACTGACCTGAACAAATGCCGGATTAATATATCCGAACAGTTCGTTGTAATTATTATTTATACCGGACATGTTTTGACCGGATAAATATTTCTGTACAAAAGTTAATGCTTTTTTCAGTAATCTGTTTTCAATGTTGTTAATTCCAAACTCATCATAAGTACAGACCGTATTTAAATTTTTACTTTTAAAGTGGTTTTGTTTTATTGTTTCAGCAATATTAATCTTTCCTTTTACTTTTCCGAATAAGTTATCTGTTTTTCTGTAATATGATTTTTTAAGCCCTTTTTTTACAATTTCTTTTATGATTTTAATAAAATGAATTGCAAGCAATGGTGTAAGAAGGTCTTGATGTTTTTCTATTTCAACCGGTTTTGATTCAAACCTAATATCATATAAATCATTTGTGTGTTTATACACTTCCGGATGATTTAAGGCATGGAACAGCATATTTATGTAATTTAACCGAACGCCTTCTTTGTTTAATTTCGGTTCGACAACTATAATTTTGTTGTCTGTTATCCAATCAATACCTATGTAATAGCTTGTGTGGAGAGTATTGTTGCTTTTGAGTTCAACACATCGTTTTTCTTTATTGTTTTTGAAATATACAGATGAGTTTATATCCCCGACTTTTTCATTCGGGATTTGCTCACCATGCGGATATTTATGATGCTCTGTAAAAACTTTATTTAAAAACAAATCAATCATATTAAACTGAAAGTTTTTCAATTATTTCTTTTGCACTTTCCAAAAGAACTCCGTCTTTTAAGTATTCATTGAGAATAGGTTTTATTTCATATTCAAGTCTCATGTTTAAGTTTTTTTCCTCTCCCATAAAATAACTGTGCCCAACCATTACATCCAAAGGGTTAAATTCTTGTGAAAGATGTAACGAACGCTCCGGATTATCTTTATTGTTTTCATAATCATTGCAAAACAGTTCAGTCATTTTGATAAATAAATTCTGACCTTTTTCTGTTTCGATAATTGTTTTATCCGGATTAATATTTACGAAAGCAAAGCGTCTTCGAATTGCATAATCTATATGCCCGACACTTCTGTCTGCCGTATTCATAGTGCCTATAATGAATAAGTTCTTCGGTAAGGTAATCTGTTTGCTTTCCGGATTGTCATCATCATCATCATCATATAAAGCATACATACTTTCAACCGTTGTTTCTTCCGGATTGTTTTCATCGTAACGGTATTCGAGGGCATATATTAATTCACCGAGAACAGCCGGAAGATTCGCTCTGTTTATTTCATCGATAATGAGGACGAAATTTGCTTTGGGGCTGTCGAGTGCTTTTTGAGCAAATTTTGCTAAAACTTTATTCTTTACACTGTATTGAATCCTATTTTCATCATCAGTTTCTACGGTTATACCTCTTACAAAATCTTCATAAGTATATGCCGGATGAAATTGAATTACCTTATATTCTCCATTTGTTAATATTTGATTTTTCTCAATTTTAACCGGAACTTTTAAATCAAATTTGTCAAAAAGGAAGAACATAAATTCAAAATTTGTTATATCAACACTGTATTCTTTCTTCTTCTGTAAAAATAAGTCTTGAACTTTCTTGTTTTTTTCCAGTAATGAAATACCTTCCGGAGAAATATCGAATAACTTTAAAACATTATCAATAAATTCTTCTTTACTTATAGGGAAATAAATGTCAGGGTGGTAGCTGTGGAGAATTTTGAGAACTAAACCTTTGCTTAAATATTTAATTGTTTTTTCCGGATTGATATTCTCTGCAATAGTATGAAGTTGTTCTCCAATCATTTTTATTGCTGTATCATCATCATGGTTTTTCAGAAATGCACTTTTTCTAAATTCTTCTTTTGATTTGCTCCAATAAATTTTAAATTTTGTTGCAGGACCTGTATATTTTCCAAGATGTTCCAAGCCATATTCAATCCACCATGAGAATGTTTGAGAACCAAAACCTAAAACATAATTGTCTAATTCAATTTCTTTTAGTTTATCTTTCGGGAACTCTTTTTGAAACGTTTCCAATAAAGTGTTTTGTTTTTTTCTAAACTTGATAGTTTCTTTATCCGGATTGAATGATTTAAAAAACTCATTAATAATTAGCAAAGGACTTCCTAATTTTACCGGTTTTGTTAATTGTTTTGCTACTTCTTTTGCTGTGAAAGTTTTACCTGTTCCCGGAGCACCTTGCAGAATAATTTGATGCTTTAATTTTAACAAATTATTAATTTCTTTCATTCTTTCGTTTTTGTTTAGGATATTCATATAATTTACCACATACTCAAACATCTTATCTTGTCTCATAAATTCAATAGTTTTGCGGTATGAAATACCGTCAAAATCTTTTGGTAAGGAATCATTTTTTAACCAATTTACATTAAATGAAAACCAGCTGTTTTTTGATATAACTATACCAATCCCTTTCAGTTTAGTGAAAGTTATTGAATGATTTTTCCCTTTTGTTGAACTTGATTTCATTATTATAATGTCACCAATTTCAACTTGATTCAAATATCTCTCATTTTGATTATTATCATTTGCGGCATAACCGTCATACCAAACACTTTCTTTTATAAAACTATCTGATACATCTTTACCTTCGAATGATGCTCCTACTGCCCAATAATTCATGATTTATTATTTTTTAATGATTTTATCATTTTGTCGAAATCGGATTCTATTTTTTGGGTTTTGTTGAATTTGTCGTATTCTTGAAATGCTTTATTTTCTGCTTGTTTGGCAGATGTTTTTCCTTTGCCTTCTAAAACTTTGTATTCGTTAAATTCAAGGAACTTGTTAATACTACCGGCAAATTGTTCCATTGTAAAGGCATTGCGAGTTTCAATGATTCTTTCAATGTAATCAAAGAAACTTGTGATTGTACGTTCTAAACCTTTAATTTCTTTTTTTGATAAGTAGTTTTTTGCAATTTTAGCATCTGATTTTAATATTCTTCCTTCGGGTGAGTTTTTCCAAGTTTGCAGCCCCATAAATTCTTTACCGGAATCGACTTTGGTGTATATTATTTCTGCTGCGGTTTGTCCGGTTATGGCAAAATGGAATTTGTTTTGAACCGTAGCATAAAATATTTTTGTAATTTCAGATTTTGAATCGTAATCAATACTGCATTCTTGAAAAATATCTGTTATTTGTTGGTAAATTCTGCGTTCGCTTGCACGTATCGAACGAACCCTTTCAAGTAGTTCTTTGAAATAATCTTTACCGAAATAACGTCCGTTTTTAAGCCGGTCGTCATCCAGTATAAAGCCTTTTATAATGTATTCTTTCAGGGTTTTGGTTGCCCAAATTCTAAACTGTGTTGCTTGCCTTGAATTTACCCTGTAACCGACTGAAATTATGGCATCAAGATTGTAAAATTCAAGATTACGTTTAACCTCTCTGTTGCCTTCTTTTTGAACTGTTTCCAAAATGGAAATAGTTGCATCTTTCTCTAACTCTCCTGTTTCGAAGATGTTGTTCAAATGTTTTGATATTGCCGGCACATTTACACCGAATAAATTTGCTATTGACTTTTGTGTGAGCCAAACGCTTTCGTTGTTTAAAATGACTTCTACTTTTATATTGCCTTCCGGAGCGGTGTATAGTAAGAAATCTGTTATTTCGTCTTTGGGGCTTATTTTTTTTGGTAGCTTTTCCATTAATTTTTATTTGGTTTTTGTGTTGTATTTAATTTTATATTCGTTAGACTATAAATCAATTTCTAAAAGTTCACCGTTTTCTTTTAACCAGTTTTTTGCTTTTTCGTAATCCGGATGTTGGATAGATACTATATTCCAAAATTCAGGAGTGTGGTTTGGTTCGATTAAATGTGTCAGTTCGTGTATTACAATATATTTTATTACATACATAGGTGCTTTAATAAGCCTCCAATTAAAGTTTAAATTGTTTTTTGGTGTGCAAGAACCCCATCTGTATTTTATATCTGAAATAAATATTTTATTGTATTTTACTCCTATGTGCTCTGAAAATTCTTTTGCAATTTTATTAATTTTTGCTTTTGCTTTTTCTTTATACCATTCTTTAAATAATTTATATGCTTTATTTTGGTTCTTTTTAGATATAGAAAAATTATAATTAAATTCAATTCCTTTAATGTCTTCTTCTATAATATTTAGTTTGTAATTTTTACCGAGATATAGTAATGTTTCACCGGAAACAAATTCTTTTTGATTTTTATGTTCCGGATATTTCTTACCGTGGTTTATCTTCTCAAACAGCCAAAGTTTCTTTTTCTCAATTATTTCATCAATTTTTTCCTTTGAAGTGTTTATAGGTGCTCTTACAATAATTGACCGGTCACGTTCAACTGAAATATTGAGTGTCTTCCTTTTGCTGTATATGAGTTTATAATCAATATTCATCAGTCGGCAATAATTTTAAAGTGATTTGTTTTTGCAAGTTCCATTATTCTTGAAATTAATTGTTTCCTGTTTTTTACAATATTCGGCAATTTATTAAAACGTGGAGATAAAAACATTTTTTGTAATTCTTCTTTCAGTTTATTTTGTGCAGGGATGGCATCCCAAAAGCCGGTTAATTTCAGTTCGGTATTTAAAAGATTAAAAACATTCAGAGTCAGGTTTACATTTTGGCTAATTTCATCTTCTGAAAGTTTTTTATTATCAAAGATTTCAGCCTTGAAGATATTGAAAAACGGCATTTGTTTTTTTCTGTCAAGACCAAAAGTGAGTTCTTTTTCTCTTTTCGCAATTTTCTTTCGGAGTTTTTCAAGTTCTTCATAAATCTTTTTCCAGTTTCCTTTGAAATTCTTAAATATTTCTAATAAAGCTTTTGAGAATGAAGCAAAAAGTTCCGGGTCTTCATTAATATTAACTTCAATATAGTCCCTTATTGCATGCTCTACTTCTGCCGCTTTTGTTTTTTCTCTTTTCCTTTTCTTAACATTCTTTTGAAAATCGTCATCCATTATTGAAATCGGAGCTACTTTTTGGTCAATTCCTTTTGATTTCAGAAAGTCATCTGCAATTGCACGGAGTTTATCCGGAATGCCTCGCATACTTAATCTGTCATCATGAAAATGCTTGTGAGCTAAAATATTTATTTCCAGTAAATTTTTATAATCATTAAAATAATCTAATGCTTCTTTTTGCGGTAGAACATTATTAAAGGCAGAGGTTAATTTTTGAAATGCAAGAATATATTCAAAACGAATTTCTTCATCATAGAATGTATCAAAAAATGCTTCGGGGTCAGAAAAATCAGTAAGGCCATGTTTTTCCAGTAATTCAAAAATTTCTTTATGTGAACTTTTCAGTTCTTTTAAACTTTCTTCTCTGTTGCTTAATGCATCAGTGATTTCTTTCAGTTCTCGTTCACTGTAACTGTCCAATGCTCTTTTTAAATGATGACCTACACCAACATAGTCAATAACAAAACCGACATCTTTTCCTTCCGGACCAACTCTGTTTACTCTTGCAATTGCTTGCAAAAGATTATGTGCTATAATTACTGTATCAAGATATAATACTTGTTCAATCGGTGCATCAAAGCCGGTAAGTAACATGCTTTTAACAATTATAATTCCTACATTACCATCTGTTTTTTTTTCATTTGAACCGAAAGGTTTCTTAAACCGTTTAATACTTTTATCGTGATAGGATTTATTTGTAAATGCTTTTAAATGTGGTTTATCATTGTTTTTTCCGGATACTATTACAGCCGTTTCAAGTTTTTTAAGTCTTTCAATGTTTATTGAATACGGATTGTTTTTCTCTAAATTCAATATCTCACTTTTCAAAGCATCATCTAATGCTGATTTATATCTTACGGCTGCTTCTCTTGAATTTGCAACAATTTGAGCTTTAAAACCATTTGTAAAAATATATTCGGTATAATGCTTAATAATATCTTTTGCTTTTTCTTTAATTGTTTCTTTTGCTTCGAGATAGGCATTTCTTGTACCATAACCTAAAATTTGAAGTCTTTCGGTTAATTTATATTCACTGAATACATCTGAAAAACGTTTATCCATTTTTTCGGTTTCAGGAATTTCGGCGTTATGGGTTCTGCCTTCATATACTATTTCAAGAGTTACACCATCATCAATGGCTGTTTGCATGGTATATTTGTCAATATAATCACCATAGCTTTTTTCAGTTTTATCTATCGGTGTACCGGTATATGCAATACGACTTGCATTAGGAATTGCTTTGTCTAAATTTGCACCGAGTAATGAATACTGTGAACGGTGAGCTTCATCAGTCATTGTTAAAATTTTATGACTTTCGTTCAGGGTTGGGAAAATAGTGTTAAAATCTTGTTCCTGAAATTTATGTATCATTGCCATTACCATATCAGGCGTATCGTTTGAGAGTAATACTCTTAATTGCTCCATGCTGTCGGCAACATTAACAGAAAAACCAATGTTGCTTGCAGTTTCATTTAATTGGTCTTCAAGCTGTGTACGGTCAGTAATAAACACAATTTTCCAATCGGCAAAGTATGATTTTAAACGCATTTCTCGAACCATAAACATCATTGTAAGCGACTTACCGGAGCCTTGCGTGTGCCAAATAATCCCGCTTCTTTCATCTTTGTTTTTACCGGACAGCAAACGTTCTACTGATTTTTTTACGGCTTTGAATTGTTGATATCTGCCTACAATTTTTATTGTTTTACCTTCTTCATTTGTGTTAAAGATTGTAAAGGTTTGAATAATATCTAATAAATTGTTTTTATCCAACATTCCTGCTACCATTCTTCTTTGGTCGTTGGGAGATGATTTGCCGTGTTTTAATTCATTTAATGTTTTTGGATAAGGGTCTGACCAACGGTAAAAATGTTTTTCGTTATGGGTTGTTATTGTCCCGAATTTTGCATTTAGGCTATCGGTTATTATTACAAATTGATTGTAAAAGAACAATTCTTGATTTCCTTCACCTTTTGAATTTCTTTGTTCTGAATATCGCATTAACTGGTCTATTGCTTCACCCATTGAATCTTTTACTTTGGGGGATTTACATTCAACCGTTACTATCGGCAAGCCGTTAATAAACAAAATTATATCCGGAACGATATGATGTTCTGTTCCGGGAATTTTGACTTTAAATTGTGATATAGCCGTAAATGTATTATTTGTCGGATTTGTAAAGTCAATATACTTAACCGTAGGACTTATTTCACCGGTTTCTTCATTTACATCTGTTATTGTGTTTTCGAGCAATAGGTCTAAAACAAATTTATTGCTTTCAATTAAACCGGATTTATTAAAGGTTGTTATTCTATGAACCAAGCTGTCGAGTTGCTTATCTGTTAAGAAAGGATTTATTTTTCTTAATGAGTTTTCTAAAACAGGAGATAAAACAAGTTCCGAGAAAGAAGAACGATAACTGTCTTCGGGGCTTTGACCGTGCATATTCAGCCTTAAAACTTCATCCCAGCCTTGTTCTTCGAGCTGTTGCAAGAATGGTTCTTCAACATAATTTTGTTCATCTAATTTTAGGGCTTTACCTTGATTGCCGGTGTATTTTTTGTCGTTAGAGAGTATCATGCTTATCTTATATTTCGCTCTTTAAGAGCTTTAAAAACTTGTTGAATTTGCACCCTGTGCTTCACACAGGGCTATTATATTTTACCCTTTCAGGGCTTTTAGAAAAATACTATTCTATATTATCTTTCCATAAAGAAATTCTTTTTTCAATTTCATCATACGGAAGTCTGTTGTTTATTTTATTAAGTAATTTGATTTTTTCTAATGCCGTTTTGTTATCAATGATTTGTGTTTCAATTAATTTATCAAAGATAAAAAATATACCTTTAACAGTTATACCTTGCTTGCTTGCAGTTTTTCGTAAGATGCCGTCACCGGATAATAATATACCGCCTGTTTTTATTGCATAGTGCCAAATTGAACAATCTGCAAAACTTAAATTTTTAGTTTGCAGCTCTAATATTTCTTGATATTCTTCACTTTTTGTTTGGGCAACAAATAATTTGTCGGTTTTGATAAGTTCTTCAATTTTTTCTTTTTGTTCCGGGTTCTTTATCTCATCTATTACAAAATCGTTTGTGTGAAATTCAAAATCAAGTCTAACAAATTCGTTTATTAAGTCCAAATCGGCAAGGTCTATAAGTATGTTTGCATCGCTTACTGTTATTTTCATTTTGAACTGTTTAATGTTTGCCCATAATGTCCGATTTCTTCGTTATCCTTATGTTTATATTCAGTCATTTACAAAAGATACACTCTATTTAGTCCTTGTTTATAAAGTCGATAATTATTTATTCGCTCTTTCATGGCTTTATTGATTAATATAGATTATATCAGTGCTAATTTATTTCTTATACTGTTAATGTCGGTATTTAAAAAAGCTGATGCTTTGCTTATTGATATGATTTCTTGTGATAGTGCTTTATAAACAAGCCTCATAAAACGTTCTGAAAATTCTTTGCCTGCAAATCGTTCTTTGTCAACACTTTCTTTTAATTCAGCATTTAAATTTCTTTTAATATAAAAAGACTTTTTTCTGTTTTCTGAAATAATTTCCAAATCGGCAAGTCGGTATATTTGTGCTGATATACTTATGCCGAATTGTTTTTGAAAATTAATTAATTCGGTTAAGCTAATTTTTTGTCGTTTTATGCCAATTTCTTCAATTAATATTTCTTGCGGCAGAAGCATAGCTCCTGCAAAACGATTGCAAAATTTTTCTTCTTCTTTTTCAGAAAACTCTTTGTTGATGTTTAATAATAAATGACCAAGTTCGTGAAGAAGAGTAAATCTTTTACGTTCTATACCGAAACTTTTATTTATTACAATTACCGGATATTTATTGTTAAGATAAGTTGAAAGCCCGTCGAATAACTTGTGGTCGGGTTCTTTAATTTCAACAACTTTTATTCCGTGAGTTTCGAGCAATGAAATTATATTGTGAATAGGGTCGTTTCCAATCTTCCACACCATTCGGAGTTTTATTGCCGCATTTTCTACATCATCGGCAGAAGTTATTTTAATGTTTTTTAAAGGGTTAATAAATTCTGATTGTACGGAAAGTATATCTTCAATAGATAAATAACTTTCCACTTTGTTTAAGATTTTTGCTTTTAAACTTTCAATTTTAGTTTTTGAATATTTTGATTTTTTACGAAACCGGATGCTTTCTAATGATACGGTTGACGCTTGAAAAAAATAATCGGGTTTTACATCCAAAATATTTGAAAGTGCAATAATTTTATTGCTGTCGGGAATTGATTCGGCATTTTCATATTTACTTATCATTTGCTTGCTTACACCAAGTTTTTCGGCAAGTAATTGCATTGAAAAGCCTTTGATTTTTCGAGCATTCTTTAAACGGTATGCAAATATATTTTTCATAAGAGAGATTGTTTAGTTGACAAATATAGATTAAATATACAAAAAGTCAACCAGAAAGTCAAATGTTTTTGATGAAATATTATTATTTCTTACCCAAAAGTTCAGTAACTCGAACTTTACCGGTTAATAAATCTTGCATTAAGCCGGTTTTTTGTTTTTGGAGTTTGTTTATTTCTTTATTATAAATATCAATAGTTTTATTAAAATTTTGAATAAAATCTGAAATTCTGATTTGCTCTTTGGGTTTTGGAAGTAAAATAGGTAAATTCTGTAAACTTTCTTTATTTAACTTGAACCTACCTGCTCCCTGTCTTGTTAAATAATATGTAATGTCTTTATGTGAAAAATAATAATGAATCCATTCTGTATTACAATTTGGTTTTCCTTGTAATATATGTGCATGGTTACTTACATTAAATTTACCATCAACTAAAATAGTCATTTCTTGTGACTTGAATTTTAGGAAATGGTCTCCATCTTCACCCATTAAAACACATTTGCCATTAATCCTAAATTCATTTATGTAATCTATTATCCCTGTTGCACCATAATAAGGATAATCTCCAATCATATGTTCTCTTTCAAGTGCAGATATGGGTTTTCTTAAATTGTTTAACAAAATACTACATTTCTCCAACTTATCTACTTCCCATTCCTCCGGTATTCTGCCAAGCGGGCTGTCTTTAAATTTGTGTGTTTCTTCTGTTCGGATGTTTCCGTTTTTATCAATTCCTTTGGTTAGGAGGTCTTGCATTAAGCCGGTTTTTATGTGCTTGTATTTGGCTATTAGTTTTTGAGTTTGCTCAATGACATTATCTATGGTGCTTAATATTTGGGCTATTTTTTTTTGTTCGGGGAGAGATTTGGGGTGATAGAATTGAAAATTTTTAAAATCTTTTTTTTGTAAATGTTTTAAGCCACTACCATGAAAAAAATGAATATTTATAAATTCAATAATGTTTAAGAAAAAGTAATATAAATATTTTGTATCTATATTATCGCCACAAACAACATAAGTATCCGTTGAGTATGACGTTTTGCCATTATAATATTTGACATTAGCAACACCGCCAGTTGCTAAAAAGATATTTTCATCATCAATTAAAAAAGTATGATATTTAAGAATATTATCTCCACTTGTATAAAAAGGAAACACACCGAAATCTGATGCATCAGACACCATAATTTTTGATTTTGGCAATTCCTTTATTAATTCTCCAATTTTATTTTCTATCCACCCTTTCATTAATTCAAATATTTCAATTTAGTCAGAAATGTGTTTAGTTCTTTTAATGTTTCTTTACGTTGCGTTTCTATGTCTTGTGCTGATATTGCATATTTATCGTAGATGTTTTCAAAGAACCGGAGCATTGTTCGTTTTTCAGCATTAAGATATTTGCTTAATTGCTCGCTTATAAGGTCGTGGTGTTTCAGTAAAATAAGTTCTTTGGTTTCTTCTTCGCTTATTTTATCACCTATTTCTTTGAGTATTTTATCTAATGAATTTAATTTTTGCTTAATAATATCAATGTCTTTTAAAACCGGATTATAGGCTTTGGTAATTTCTTTAAATTCTTTTTTTGCGGTAATAATTTTATCAATTATTGAGTTGTTATTCTTGCTTTCCTTTTTTATTTCTTTTTCAAACTTTGTAAGCGATTTTTTAATATTTACAAAGTTGTCAGCTTTATCTAATCGGTCTTTAAATTCAATAATCAGATTTTCAATTATTGTGTCGTAATCTTTAATTTTAGCATTCAGTATTGTGAGTAAATTTTTGTTTTCGTGTTTTAAATCTTCCGTGCCGAAACGTTTTATTTCAAGTTTTAGCTCTAATTGTTGTGCATAAAGTTTTATGTCCTTTTTGAGTTGTTTTATTTTTTCTTGTATACCGGTTATTTTTTTGAGTAATTTCGGTAAAGCTTCATCATCGTTGTCTTTAATTTCATTATTGAGAAGACTTGTTAATAACTTTGTTGTAATTTTTTCATCTTCTTCGGGTTCATATTCGAGTGTTATTTGTGTTTCTTCAAGAGTTTCCGCCAAAATATTTTCATTTTCTGAAATTGAATTTTCAGTATCATTAATTTGCTTTTGTTCTTTGGTAAAGTATTTATCAATTAAATATTTATCGGGGATTAATGCCGGCATCCAACCGTTTGACATTATTGTTTTGAGGTCGTATTTAATGCTGTCCCACCAATTAACAAACACACCTGCCAGTTGGAAATTGTCTAAAACTTTATATTCTTTAAGTTTATTGATTAGTGAAGTAATTAATTCTTTTCTGACCTTGGGCAATTTCTCACCTTTAACAGTAAGATATGTTGCCATTGTTTCGTTTACTTTATCTTGTTTATCTTCCGGTTGTTCTTTTTTTCCGTTCGTATTTGCAAGAGATGCAAAATTGTTTTTAGCATTGCTCCACCAATTTGTTAAATCGGTATAGAATTTTTTATATACTTCGGTTACTTTTTTGTTGGTATCAATAAGTTGTTTGATGTTTTCTTTTTCCGGAACATCTTCTTTAAATTCTAAATAATTATCATCTTTCTTTTTGAAAAACAAATCTTTGTCTATACCGAATTTTGAGTAAATAAATTTATTGTCGTTTACTTCTTTTTTCGGAATACCACCGGTTAAGTGTGCTTTAACATCTTCCGGTTCGGGTTCCGGTGTATTATCTACATAACGCCGGATGTTTAAGTTATAATCGTTTTCTTCTATTGTTTTTAAATCAACCAATTTAGAGTATTTTTCAATCTCTTTCTTTTTCGTGAAAACATAATCAATTTTTTCAATATCCTCCGGACGTAAGAGATTTTGATTTTTTCCTTCTGCATATTCTGCATCTGCATTTATAAAAAATACTTTGTCTTTCAGTTCATCGGGTTTGTTTTTATTAAAAATAAGAACCGCAGCCGGAATACCTGTACCATAAAAAAGAGCCGGAGGTAAACTGATAATTCCTTCAATAATATTGTCTTTAAGCATTGCTGTTCTGATGTCTTTTTCTTTGCTTCCTCTGAATAATACACCATGCGGCATAATTACGGCTACTTTTCCGGGTGAACCGTCTGATGCTATATTTTTACAGCTTGCTACCATGTGCTGAACAAACATTAAATCGGCTTTTTTGCCTGTTTCAGAAGCAAAACCATAGGTGAACCTGCTTTTATGTTCAATATCTTTTAAGTTGTAATCTTGCGAAAAGGGAGGATTTGCAATTACTCTGTCGAATAAGCGGATTGAGCCTTTTTCAAGGTTTAACGGGTCGGCAAGTGTATCACCGTAATCAATATTGTAATTTGTGATATTGTGTAAAATAATATTCATTTTACAAATAGCCACAACAGTCGGGTCATTTTCCTGACCGTGTAGTTGCATGTTGTCATCATCTTGTCCTTGTTCTGATACATATTGATGCGATTGTATAAGCATACCGCCTGAACCGGCAGTAGGGTCATAGATACTCATGCCCTCTTGCGGTTTGATTATTTGAACTAACAGCCTTACAACTTGTGCCGGAGTATAAAATTGTCCTCCTTTTTTTCCTGCACTGTCGGCAAAAAATTTGATTAAGTATTCATATGCTGCACCAAGTAAATCAGGGAACTCAAAATTTTCATTTATTAAATCAGGAAAATTGTTGAAGTGGTGTATCAGTTTTTCAAGGTCGGTATCTTTCAGTATTTTTTTACCGTCAACATCTCTGTTGAAATTAATACGCCCTTTGAGCATACCATTTAATGTATCGTTTTCATCTTCAATAGCCGTTAGTGCTTTATTAAGCATTTGCCCTATATTCTTATGTAAGTTTTTTACAGCCGGTTGTTCTTCTCCGTTTTCATCAATAAAACTGTTGTGCCATCTTGCTCTGGGCGGAATGTAAATAGTATCGCCGTAAGATGTTTTATCTTCAATTATTTTCTTGTATTCTTTTTCTAATTCGGAATTATTATCACTTAAAAGATGTTTGAAGTCTTTCTCAATGTTCTTCTTTTTTTCATAAAACAAATCAGACATTCTTTTTAAAAACAACATGCCGAATATGTATTCTTTATATTCGGAAGCATCCATTTTGCCACGCAAAATATCAGCTGCTTTCATTAAGAAGCTTTCTAATTGAGTTAAAGTGATTTTATTTTGGTTCATTGATTAAATGCCTTTGTTTGTTTATAAAAACCATAAATTCTTTTTGCCGAATGGGGGCAGTGTGTTTCCTGTGAAATAAGGGAAGAGTTCTGCGACCATCTCCGGATATTTTATTGTTACGGGTAATTTTTGTTGTTTTACTGATTTCCAATACATACGACTGAATTGGTATATTTGGTCTATTAATAAATTGATTGTTGTCTTGCTTTCAATCAGTTTTTCATCGGTTGACCAAAAACTTAATTTAACCGGAAAGGGGTAACTTTCAATTTTAAATTCAGGATTGCTGCCGTATCTTGTATTGTTGCATAAGAGGTATTGACTTTTGCCAATTTTTAGTGATGTTCCGCTTAAAGGAATTAAATTGTTAAAATTTGTATCAAAAGGAACGTAATCAAAACTTTCTGTTTTGTTTATCGTTACTATTATTATCGGAACATTATAGTTGAGGCTTTGCAGGGCTTCTTGTATTGGTCTTATGTTTTTGTTTGACATGGTTTTGTAGAAATGGATAATAAGACGTTTTATGTCTTTGTTATCTTTCTTAAATTTTTCTACTGCTGTTCTTATTGAACCTGCCAGTTTAATCATGTTGTTTTCTCGGAAAGCGTCAAAACTTTGAAAGTGTCCTTCGTTTGAGAAAGAAAAAGCACTGCCGATATATCGGGAATCAAATTTTAAAGATTTGAATGCTCCGATGCCTACTATTAGTTCTTTTTCTACTGTTCGTTCCAGTCTCCACGGTATTCCGTCAAGTTTTGCGGATATTGATACAAAAATATTTTGTAAGGTCCACTCAAAGCCATAACCTCCAATATTATCAATATTTATGACTTGTGACGTGATACCCGGTTTTAATAATGCTTCTTTTATAAGGTAATACGCTCTGTGTTGTTCCGGATTAGATTCTGTTTTACTAATCGGACTTATGTATATTGCTATGTATCTTTTATTATTTGTCTTATAATCGTTTTTTTCTATTGCTTTTAATACTTCGGGAGCCGGATTGTTTATATTTTCAAAAAGTATATGACCGGCTTTATAATTTTTATGTGTTACTCCAATATATTTTGATATGCCTGCATATATTGAGTTTCCGTTTTTATCTTTTGCTATGGGTTTGTCGTATTTTGAAATTGGTTTTTTGCCTTTAAAATAGTCGTCAAATTCCTTAACTTTCTTTTCATGGTCTTTATGACAGATATAGAAAAACTCAATGTCTTGTGAGTCGGGCGGATGTTTGTAAACTCCTGAATTGATACCAAACTTCGGACTGATATTGGTTTTTTCTTGTCCGAATATCATTTTATTACTGTCGTGAGATGTTGAAAATATGTTATCCGGATTGAAGCTTATAAATTCATTTGTATTTATAGGAATTATATTTTTAAAGTCGCTTGTAATGATATGCTTTTTAAGAAAATCATTAATGAGTGTATAGTGCTTTTTGTATTTGTTAACTATCTTAAAGGTATTATCAAACGGAATATTCAGACTGTTTTTGAGATTGTAGTTTAGTGCCGGATATACGTTTTGTAATTCATATTTTGCTTGGTCGGGTAAGTATTTGTATTTATGAATATGTTTGTTCCAGATTACTCTTGTGTAGTCATCTTTATCAATGTCATCCAATTCAAGAATACTTTCTTTAAATACTTTTGAGAGTGCATGGTAGGCAATCAGAAGTTCCGGATAATCTGAAACTCTGCTGTTTTGAACTCTTAACCGGAAAACATGGTATGCATTAAATTGTTCATCGCTTTCTTTTTCATCTTTAAACCATACTAATAAATCGTTTATGAAATCGAATTGTATTGCATCTGCTACATTTTTGAAATATTCGTAAATCAAATATGTGTAATAATGGTTTGCAAATGTTGTGCTTTCTTTTAGGTTTACGGTTAGGTTTATGTCTTCGGAAGTTGATTTGAAATCGGTATATAAATATTTTATTTCATCATACTTTTCAGAATCTGCCTGTTCCTGTAAATTGGTCGGACATTCTTTTTTTTTGATAGGGAAAAAGCCTTGTTTTTTTTCGTAGGAAAAGGAAAAGTTTTTTTCATCTTCTTCGGGGTTGAAGGTTAGGATGTTTATTTTGATGTTTTGGTCAATCATGATAATTCTAAAAATGTAAATTTCTTCGTTATTTCAAAATTTTAAAATCCTCATTTACAACAGTAAACTGCGGTTTGAAAATTTCTCATGCCTTGGACTTCACTATTTTTAGAGATTATCATCAATAATGCTTATTGTGAAGACCTTAACAAAGTAACAGCAAAAATAAGAAATTAAGGGTAAAAGAATGTAGATGTTAATAATAAGTTAATAAGTATTGTGGATGTTGAAATGATTTTTTGGTTTAATTGCTCTTACTTTTCTTTTGTCTTGAAACAAAAGAAACAAAAATTCAAGACTGCAAATAAACTTCTTGTTTTCTACACTTTACTTCACTAAAATAAAAGAACTCACTTCCTTCGGTCGTTCAAACAGCTTTTATTTCTTAACGTTCCGTTCCGTTTGAAAACTACGAAATTTCTTTGAGGTCAGATTCAGCAACTTGCAAGTATTATAGAAAATTATTATTTTTCTTGAACAAAAAAAAGAGTTTGAAATTAATCAAACTCTTTGAAACCTGATGAGTTATTACAAATCTATGTCAGGTCATTGATTTCTGCATCGGGTGCATTTGTTTTAACTGATTCAATTCCGTTGTCTCTTGATGAGGTGCTTTCGTACATTTCACTTGTACCAATGATTTGACCATTGGTTGCAGTTAAATTGAAATATGGCTTGCCGTTTTTAGCTTCAAGACGTTTGAATCTGTTATCGTCTTGTGAGTTTGTTCTTACTGATTCAATTCCGTTGTTGCATCCGGCTTTTGATGTATATCCTTCGCTTGTCAGAATTACTTGACCGTTCCCTGCTTTCAAATTGAATTGAAATTCATCGTTCTTTCTTTTTGTAATCTCGAATTTTCCCATTGTTAGTGTTTTAAATTTATTATTTGAATGTAAAAGTATGAAAAATTAATTAAGTTTTAAAATTCTTGTCGGACAACCGGACAGGGGACAAATAGTTTTTGTTTGTTATTTTATTGATATTTAGTTGAATGCAGACAATTATTGTTTGTGTGTTTGTCCGGATGTCCTTTGGTATTATTTTTATTAAACTATCGTTTTTAACTTTTGTAATTTCTCTGTCTTTATATAATAATCTCCTTTTCTGTTTATAAATTTGTTGTAATTATACTCCATTTGATTATAACATGAATCAATATCTTTAAAAAGAATTGAATGACTGTAAAAGTAATTACCGTTTATGTTGTTGAAAAATCGTCCGGCAGGGTCAAGCATAACATAAGAATTTGTCATTGCTTCATTATTCTCAATAATTGCATTATCCGGATTGATTTTTATAAAATGCTTAAATTCAACTTTTGAGATTAAGAAATTATCAATGTTTTTATCATTTTCACCGGTTATCGGTAATACTTGAAATATTTTCCATCTTTCCGGTTGCAACAACTTTATTTTATCAGACATTTTTTCATTGAAATTGTATTTATGTACAACTGTGTTAATTTTAAATCCTATATCTAAATTTCGGACATTCTTTGCCAATAAATAATAATCTGAAAAACTTAATGTATTTTTGTTTGTTGCTCTACCGGATACAAAATTTGTTTGCTCCACGAAACTGTCCATACTGACTGTAATCCAATCTGCAATATTTCTGAATTTTTCTAATAGTGCTTTGTTTCTTGCAAAGACATAACCGTTTGTAACAATATTTGTTAACAAACCTTTCTTTTTTGCAAGCAATACTAAATCATACAGCCACGGGCAGAGTGTCGGTTCTCCGCCTACAAATGTTATTTTCTTGAAACCAAAGTCAGCAATTTTATTTACAATTTTAATTGCATCTTCTTTTGATAAATGACCTTTCGGTAAAATTGTTCTTTTAACATCTTGAAATGTTGCAAAACAAAATTTACAACGCATGTTACAGGGTTCCCATAAATGGAAATTAACGCTTGGAATTAAATTTTCTTTGTTCATAATAGTACGATTTTAAAAGTTATCTCGGAGAGATTGAATCATATATTATGAGGATTGCTTATTTGCTATCTAATTCTTTTGCTGTTACTAACATGTTTTGCCATATAAAGTAATCTTTTCTTAATTTTAAAGCTTTATCGTATTGTTGCATTGCTGTTTCTTTTTGGCCAAGTTCAGCAAGACAGGTTGCTATTAAATCAATGTAACTTGCTTCATGTGGATTTATTTTATGTGCTTTTTCAAAATGAATAATTGCATTGTTATAATCTTTTTGTTCAAAATATTCATTTCCTATGTCAAACTGTTTAAATTCATTTTCATCGTCCGGAACATTTGATGGAGTGAACGCTTTTTTATAATAAGAATGACGGTAATTCAGACCATATTCAGGCTGTTGATATATTATAAAATCTTTATCAATTTTTTTAAATTCTTTTGCTATATTTTTCCATATCTCATCTTCCTTTAAAACATTATAAAATTTTTGCAAAATATTATCTAATTGTCTGTCAAAAAAAAGTGCATAGAAATTAAATTCAAAAAAGCTTTTCTTTAAAATATCGTTTATCATTTCACCGTCTTGTTCCATTGATGTTGTTATGATTAAAGGCAAAATCTTCTTGACTTTTTGCATGTCTATTCCAAGTTTTTTGTTAATCCATTCATGATTTTGTTCGTCTTTAAGAAATTTTTGAATTTTTATTAATTGATGTGATGCGTGTTCATTTATTTCTTTTCGCTCTATTTGTAATTCATGTAATTGCTTCCTGAAACGTGTTCGTTTCAATTCAACTAATAATAATATTCCTTCATGCAAAATATACACATCAATATCACCTATTATTATTTCTTTTCCATTTTCGTTTTTTTTACAGACATCTTTTGAAACTCCAATTTTATCAAATTTGTAGCCGGAAAACAATTCAAGAAAATATTTTTCAAAGTCTTTATCTTCTTGTTGTGTCAATCTTATGGGTCTTAATTTTTTAAATTGTGTTTTATGAAAATATGTATTTTCTCTAATAATATTATATGAATTTGTCAGTTTACCCAAAAAACTTTCTAAACTTATAATATAACTATTCAATTCAAATAGAGGTTGTGCAACAATATTTACAAAAGGGGTATGCCTGTTAAAATATTTTTTTGGGGTATCTTTTACTGGATTAAAACACAAAACATTTCGAATTTCTTTTGAATCATTTTGCATTTTTAAGGTATTACCAAGCATATTGGAAAATTCTTTTACAGACTCAAAACGAACACCTAAATGCCCGGTCAACGGAGCAAATAATAAAGACTCTATTCCGCTATTCCCGGTAGTTTGCTGATATTCATGTAACGGATTATAATATTTTTCTGTTGCATTGTGAATTAAACCATTCAGTAAGTGTGAAATTGCACTTACCTCTATTTTTTTTTCGGCTACTTCATAATGAGTATATTGCATAGAGTTTAATATTATAGATTGGGAAATATCTCTAATTGCCTCTCTTTTATTTATATCTTTATCTTGTTGAGTTTTTCCGGGTATTTTTGATATGTTATCTTTAACATAAAGTTCTGCAATTTCATAGTTGCTTGCTTCGATAAACATAGGTAAAAATTCAATTTTCTTTCCTATTGTTCTCCATTTTGATTCTTCAATAGTATCTATGCAGTTTAAGTGAAAACTATATTTTGTTTCCGACAAATAATAATTGTCATAAAATAAATATACACTTGCAATATCTTCAACAAAAACATTCCACTTTTGCAGTTTTTTTAAACTTTCAAAATATTTATTTTTTGAATTTTCAATACATTGCATAAGGATTCTCATACTGTTTTCTATGAAAATCTTTTCATTTATTGTATATGTTTTATTGTCTTTTGATTCAAAAAAGTAATATGAAAAAAGAACATTAAGAGAGGTATATAAATGATTTGATTTATTAAGTCTATCAGATTCTACAATATAATATGAGGCATATGCAAATAATTCGACAGGATTTAAATTTAGCCAAATTTTAGCATCTGATTCGAACTCTTGCCAAAGATTTGTTTCAATTTCATTTACATAAATTATAAATTCAGAAAATAACTTTAACTCCGAATTTTTTGATGTAGTAAATTGCCGGATATTATTAATGAATTTGTCATTAAATACAGGCTTGTATTTGCTTGTTTTGAATTTTTCAATAAAAAGTTTCGGGTTTATTTCCGAAACAGGTTTATTGAAGTTATTATTTGCATTAGCTTCTTTTTTGAAATAGTAGTCAAACAGCAAATCAACTTTTTCAATATACTTATTGTTTTTTATTAATTCAGGAAAGTGTTTTGATTTAATAATTGCAGACCAGAAATCATTTTTGAAATGATATTTGCCATTTACATTTCTATTATTTGGGTTTTTTGGCAATAAAATTTTTAACCAATCTTTGAAGTTTAATTGGTCAATCAGGTTGAAAAACTCTGTGTATTTGCCTTCTATTATTAGTTGAAGGGCTTCTTTTTGTTTAATTCTAACATCCATAGTTATAATATTTAAAGATAACTCATTGAGTTGAACTATGGCTATGGATTTTACAAATATAAGACTTTTTTATATTAAGTACATGAAATATCGGCAATTATTTTTAAAATAGGACAGAGAATTAATGTTTTTTATTGTGTTATATTGATGATATTCAGTAAAATAATTTGCTTGCATTTTTGTGAGTTTGTCCTGTGTCGGATGTTATTCTTTTAACCAAGCACCTACCGTTGATTTACCTTTTCCAACATATACAGCAATATCTCTGATGACCATCCCTTTTTCTGATAAAAGTTTTGCAACAGATTTCATATTTAATGATGCCGGATTATCTGCATTTTCAATTTTGTCAATTACTCTTATTGCATTTTCTTTGAAATATTCGATTAGTTCTTTTGCTCCGGATAATGCTTTTAGACTGACATTTTCTTTATTGTCTTCACCGGATGCCCAATACAGCATTTGTAAGAGCAAAGCAAAACGTGAAATATAAGATACATACTTTGAGTATAAGCTGCGTATTTGTTCCGGTATGTTATCGTCATTGATTAGGTCTGTATTTTGTTTATTCCATTCTAAAAATGCTTTTTTTGCATCAACAGAAAAGTTAAGTGTTTCGGGTTCTTGTTCTGTTAAAGGGTTTTGGTATTCGGTTAGATTATATAACTTGATGATTATTTCTTTATATTTCTCTGTCAGCTCTTGCGACATTTCTTCATCATCTAAATACGGTTTTTTTAGATTCTCCGGATAGGCAAATAAAATTCTGTCAGTGAAACCGTTTTTATTCATTTTGTCTTTTGCAAACTCATCTAAAATTGCCGGTTGTATTGTTCCGCAAACAGAAATAAACGGATTAGGAATAAATATAGGTTTACCTGTTTTTCGATTTACTGTTATAGTTGTACCACTCCAATTGCTTAACCAAAATTGTTGGTCGCTTCCTTTGTGATAACGGTTAAAGTCATTTAACCAGCCTGTTAATTCATCTTTGAATACTCCCAATCCTCTTTTATTATTGCTGTGAACTTCATTTAATGCTTCGGGTGTGAAATCATTTACAATCATTTGTTTTAAAATCGGTTTTACCGGTTCATCAAAACCTTCGTTTTCTCTTTCCTTTTTGGAAAGACTGCTTACATGTTCGTATTTATCAAAATCAGAACTGAATGTATTATGATTTTTTTGGTCTATATTCAGAATCGGAGATAATGCAAATTTCAAAGGATGACTTTTGTTTATTCCGGGTCTGCCGACTAATGCAATGTATAAAATCGGGCTTTCTATCCATCCCTTTTTAATTTGAATATTCACAGCTCTACCGGTTGCAACAGATGTAGCAAACAGAATTGATGATGCGAGATATTCAACCGGATATTTAAGTGTGTCGTTTGCTTTGCTGATAAACTTTTGTATGATTTCAGGAAAAACATGAACCGGAAAGGGGCGTGTTTTCCTTTTCTTATTTGTATTCCGGATTGTGCTTATTTTTTCATATTCCTGTAAAGTGTTTTCTAATAATAAATCATTTGAATCTTTACCGGACGGGAATTGTATTGATTTGATTTCTTTAACAGGAATCTTATTTTTAATTATCAGGGATAAAAGTTCATTGTTAAACTTTTCTCCTGCTTCATCACCATCACCGGAAAGATAAACAGATTTTCCGGATATGTATTTGCTTAACAAATTTGCATTCGGCAGATTGGTTGCTCCGAATGTTGCTATTGCTGATTTACCTATCTCTGCAAATGATATTGCATTATTAGGACCTTCACAAATAAAAACTTCATCAAATGCTTTATTGAAACAACTTATATATAAGGTGTCTGTTTTGTTTCCTGAAAACTGTGTCTTTGGAAGTCCTTTTTCTTTCAGTTCTTCTTCTGTTGCTATGTATCTTCTTTCGAATCCTGTATTATTATGATTAACGAATACAACAGATGCCGGATATTTTTTATAAGCATTTGATTGTAAAAAATATTCATGTTTTGTTAGTCCTCTGCTATTTTGATAAGCAATTGCATGATCTTTATTATTCTTCCGGATGTTATACAATTGCTTTTCGGTTTTGGTATATTGGGTTGACATTGACAAATTAAGATTTAAGTCATTATTTATATTTTTCAGAATTTCAATAAAACTTGTTTTTAAAATCAAATTATAATGAAATGCTGCAAAGTCGAACATATCACCTTTATAATAATCGTCTCCGTGGTCTTTGAAAAACCATTGGTCAGATTTGTTGAATATGCTTAAACTTGGTTTTGTGTCTTTGTAAAAGGGGTTTTTTATGTTTTTACATTTGTTCCCTTGCCGGTTGAGTTCCGGAATAACAAACTTGAAGAAATCAAACCCGTTATTTGTTGAACTCAATATATTTTCTTTATTTAGTTTCATGGGTGACAGATTTTTATTGAGTTTATTAAAAAGCCGGATTATAATGTTTGTCCAAGTGTTTCTGAATGTCACTTGCTTTATAATAAATCTTTGCACCGATTTGACTAAAAGGCAGAATGCCTTTGTCTCTATAACTTTGGAGTGTTCTTTTAGATATGTGCAACAGTTCGCATACATCTTGAATGTCAAGCCATCTGTCTTCCAAAGGGTCTTTTCTGTTTATTTTTTCAACTCTTTCATTGAGTGTTTCAATTTGACTGATTAATTTCTCAAATTGTTCTGATGATATTATCATTGCTTCCATTATTAATTCATTTTAAAGATTAAACATTAGATTTTGTTTGAATCTTCATTTAGCGCTAAACGAATGATTACGGGAGCAAATTTATGCTATACAGTGAAGCAAATCAAGTTGTATTCAGTTGTACAACCATAGTGTAACATATTGATTTAGTGTGGTTAGATTCCGATATTTTTTTTGTCTGTAAAAGCAATTTCTTGCATTTTTTTAAATTTCGGATGCATATTCTCAACAGCTTTATCATCTTTTGTGTAGAATTTATTATATATGCTATCAGTATCAAGGTTTGGATTTCTCATTTGTTTTGTTTCAAAGACATTTGCTATGCCTCGGCACAATTCTTTTTTATCTTTCATCTCCAAAACACCTGATTCGTCTATAATTCTGAATAAATATGCTAATTCATAAGTATTCAGATTAGTCTTAATTTTAGTTATTTCTAATAAATCTGCCGGATTATAATTTGGATTTACTTTATAAGTTTCTTCAATTTTATTAAGCCATGTTCTTAATTCTCTCGGGAGAGATAATTCAAGTTTAGGATTTTCAATGATATGATTTGAATTAAGGAATGAAAATTTATCAAGCTCTTTGCTGATGAGGCTTGTTCTGTTTGCAGGGCTGTCAGTTTTTTCAAGTTCTGAAATTATCTTGTCTTGGTATTCAGGTTTAATTGATTCAATATTTTTTTGTTCTAAATGAGTTAAAATATTTTGATTGCCTTTTAATTTACCGAGTACATCAATGCAAATGATATTTTCTAATGTTCGGATATTTTGTATTTGTACTTCGTTTAATTCAATTTGTTCTTTTTCAGAACTGTTGTTTTTATTGAATTTAATGTAATCGTAGCGGATAGTTTCAATTAACCCCAAAGCCTCTGACATTTCAAACTTGTTGATTTTTAGAAGTTTGTGTATTTTGAAATGATTTAGTTTTGAAGTTATACTGTTAAGGTTAGGAAAATGTTTCAGCAAATCATTTTCGGATAGCTTCTTTGATGTAATTAATTCAGGATATAAGTTTTGTACTTCTAATCGGATTTTTACAAGAGTTGTGTAGAGAGTTTTGAAAATGAAATCCGTTTGATGTGCTGTATTATTAATGTGCTTTTCAGTTTCTTCTTGATATTGTTCAATTTGTTCAATGAACTGTAATACCGGATATTTTGCTTGTTCCTTGTTATAAAAATTCAAAGCTTTATTTAATGTTGAAATAAGCCTTATTGCTTCGGCAGATATTATTTGCTTATAGTATTTTGTAAGTTTATCATCTGCTTTTGGGAGGTCTATATATATAAGGTGTTCAAATATTTCCGAATAGTCAGTTTTGGGTTTGTCGTTTGTCGGGAATGTTTCAATAGTAAAAGTATCTGATTTTGAAATAAGCGGATTATTTTTTACAATTTTTGATAATGAATTGTTGAGGTCTTCAATGCTTGTATATGTTTCTTTTTGTCGATATTGTGGTAATATCTGTTTGTGTGCATCTTCATTAAGTTTATTTAGCCATGGGCGTAATTCTCCGAAAATGATACTTTGGTATATGTTTAAATCTATATTCATAATAAAGGTGTATGTAAGTAGCTGATATTTAGATGATTGCAACGTGTTGATAATCAGACAGTTTGTTGCACGAAAGTAATAAAAAAAGCCGGATGTTCCGGCTCTTCTTAGTCAAAAAATTTATCCATTGCATCGTCAAGGTCTTGGTTGACAATTTTTGCATAGACTTGTGTTGTTTTGATTGATGAATGACCTAACAAACGTGAAACGTATTCTATACGCATTCCTTTCTTTAATGCTCTGGTTGCAAATGTGTGTCGGCTTGTATGGAAATGTATGTTTTTATCTATCCCTGCCAATTTTGCAATTTTCTTTAAATCCGTATTTGTATATGCTGTATGTGATGAAATTGCTCTGAATAATGCACTTTCAGAATATTCAATATCATTTTTCAGAAACGGAAAAATATAATGTTCTTTTTCTGCATCTTCTGTTTTATATTTTTTGATAATTTCTTTTGCTTTGTTCGGTAACTTTATTGAAACTGTGGATTTTGTTTTTTTAGTTGTCATTAAGATTCTTTCACCGTCATAATCAGACCACCTTAATTGAAAAATATCTGATATTCTTAAACCTCCCGCGTAAGTAGCAAATACATATATATTCCTGTGGTGGTTTCTCATTGAGTTTTTTTCAAGTTGTAGTTCTTCAAATCTCCGGATTTCATCCTCTGTTAAAAATTCTTTTGTTGTTTTTTCTAATTTGAGTTTATATTTATGAAAAGGACTTTTTTCGTATGGTAAGATATCTTCATTAATAGCATCATTTATAACTTTTCTGATTACTTTCATATTTGAATGAATGGTATTTATTGAATTTCCTAAATTTTCAGATAAATATCTTTCATAACGTTTCAAAAATGTTACAGTCAATTCATTGAAAGTAATCTTTTTATCGCCTACATATTCGGAAAGTTTTGTGAAAACTGTTTTTGATTTTTTATAATAACTGAATTTGCCGCTTTTTTCAAGTGTGTCAATGTATTCACTAAAATATTGCAAGAAACTATGAGGATTTGTTCCCATTATATTATCCTTAATACTTTTTGGGCTTACATATTTTGAATCTGCTTCCATTTCCAAAGCAACACCTTCCGCTTCTGCTACTTTATGAGCAATAAAATTATTCATTCTTTGTGAGTTCGGATGTGACTTTCTTACTCTTGATTGTCTTTCATTCCAATCTTTTATTAATATCTTTACACCCAAAGAAATAAATTTAGTTTTTCTGTTTTTAATAATCCGGATGTATAAAGGTGCTTCACCTTTTGAATTAATTTTGTTCTTTTTGAGAATTATTTTTACTGATGACATAGCTCTTTGGATTTGTAATTTACTGGTATAAAGATAATAAAAATAATTCAAAGGTACAACAATTGGTACAACAAATCATGCTTTTTCTTGCATATATTTGCTTTTAGTTGCTTTAATTAAAGTGTTATATAGCTGATATACAAGTATAAAAAGGAAATATGAAGCAAGGAAAAGCAGAGTAATTAGTCCCGCCGGGGTCACTAATATGTTTTTAAAGCTCTCTAAATCTGATATTTATAGGGCTTTTGGTACAACAAATTGAGTATCTACTCAAACATTGAATATAAAGACATAGCTCTAACAAATTAATGGATTTCCAATTTTTGGACAATCGTTAAAGGCTCTTACACTTTGTTGTTGATTTCAATTTACCCTAATTCTGCATCACTGAAATGGGGATATGTTTTTATGCGTATTCTTCTTGCAAATACAATAAATTTCTTGATAGCAGTTTAGTATAAAGCTACTCTCAAAAAAGAATCGCAAAACATCAACATTGATTGAAATATATAAAATTATGCACAAGTAAGTCAAAAAAGTATACAGATTTATAATAAAACAGTAATATCTTTGTAATGTAATTAAATGATTAAAATTATGAAAACTTTAGTGACAATTTTCACATTTGTTAAAATTGTAGGCAAGATGTAAATACAAAACCGATAAAAATTCTCAAATTGAATAACAAAAACATATCCGAAAATTATAATAATATTTCTTGCAATAAAGCAGGTTTAATTTATTTGTCAAAATCTAAATTGCCGCGTATTGTAATTATTGGTGGTGGTTTTGCCGGTTTGTCCTTAATAGAAAGTCTGAAAAACGCAAATGTTCAAGTAGTATTAATCGATAAAAATAACTACCATCAATTTCAACCTTTGCTCTATCAAGTTGCAACAAGCGGATTGGAACCGGATAATGTTGCATTTCCTTTCAGGAAACAAATTTCAAAATATAAAAATGTTACTTTTAGATTAGCAGAAGTAGAAGAGGTAAATACTGAATTAAAAACAATATACACTGATAAAGGTATGCTTCAATATGATTATTTAGTGTTAGCAACAGGAACAACTACCAATTTCTTCGAAATGAAAAATGTTGAAAAAAATAGTTTAGGAATGAAAAGCATACTCGACTCTTTGAATATACGACACATGATGCTGCAAAACTTAGAACAGGCAACAATTACTTGTAACAAAACAGAACGAGATACATTAACCAATTTTGTTATTGTCGGCGGCGGACCCGCAGGAGTTGAAATGGCAGGTGCACTAGCAGAATTTAAAAAATATATTCTTCCAAAAGATTATCCTGAATATCCACCTTCAATTATGAATATTTATCTGATTGAAGGGTCTGACAGACTAATCTCAGCTATGTCTGAAAAAGCATCTGTTAAAACACTATATTATTTAAAAGAACTAAATGTAAAAGTGCTTTTTAACGAAATAGTTACAGATTATAACGGTGAGGTAATAATCACAAAAAGCGGGAAAGAAATTCTTGCTAAGAACTTAATCTGGACAGCAGGTGTAAAAGGGCAATTGCCAAAAGGTATTGATGAAAAGCATATTGTAGCAGGAAATCGATTAAAAACAGATCAATATCTCCAAGTTGAAAAAATAAATAATGTATTTGCAACGGGAGATGTCGCTGCTGTTATATCAAAAGAAACACCAAAAGGACACCCGCAAGTTGCACAAGCTGCAATTCAACAAGGAAAAATTGCAGCTGTAAATATTGTAAACAGACTAAATAATAAAAAATTAATTCCTTTTAATTACAAAGATAAAGGTTCGTTAGCAACTGTTGGTAAACGAAGAGCGGTTGCCGATTTAGGCAAATTGAAATTTGGAGGTTATATTGCTTGGCTACTATGGTCGTTTGTGCATTTAATGTCGATAAGTGGTTTTCGCAATAAATTACTTGTAGGTATTAATTGGGCTGTCAGTTATTTTAGTTATGAAAAGAGCAATCGCATTATTATTAGAAAGTATAAAGAAAATTAATCAACAAATAATTTAAAGTTATGAAAACCACAATAAAAACAGCAATCGACCCGGTTTGCAACATGGTCGTTAAAACGGAAGATTCGTTAACTCTGAAACTGAAAGATACCGATTATTACTTTTGCTCCGATGGTTGTAAACAAAAATTCGAGAGGAAAAGGTCGGATACTCCGAATGACAGTAATGAGGAATTTGATTTAATTATTATCGGAGGCGGGCCGGCCGGGTTAACAGCCGGTGTATATGCATCAATTCTGAAATTAAAAGCATTCTTGATTACCAAAGACTTAGGAGGGCAAGCCATTGACAGCACTAAAATAGAGAACTACATGGGATTCGATTTTATTACCGGTCCCGAGTTAATTCAAAAATTCCATTACCAGCTTGTTAATTCACATTATATCGACCATCTTATAGGTGAAGCGGATTTAATTGAGAAAGATGACAGCGGCGGTTTTGTTGTTACTGCATCCAACGGAAAAAAATTCAAATCGAAAACGGTACTGGTTGCACCCGGAATGAAACGAAGGACTTTAAATATTCCGGGGGAATCTAAGTTTCAACGAAAAGGAATCTTTTACGGTAGTATTCAAGACTTATCTTATCTGCAAAATAAAAATGTTGCAGTTGTCGGTGGTGGAAATTCAGCTCTGCAATTAGTTGAAGACCTTCGTTCTATCTCAAAAAACATTTTTCTGGTTTCTGATACAATTTTAACAGGAGATGCAGTAATTATCGAACGAGTCAGAAAGTTAAAAAATGTTGAGATTTTTGAAGAACATAAGATTAATGAACTTTATGGAGGTAATTTTCTGACAGGTTTGCAAATCAGAAAACTCGGAACCGGTGCAACCAAAACATTAGCTGTTTCAGGAGCACAAATTGCTATAGGATTACGCCCAAATTCGTCTTTGGTTACCAAACTTGTAGAACTGAACAAAAAGGATGAGATAATTATCAATTACGATTGCTCTACATCGTGCCGCGGACTGTTTGCTGCCGGCGATGCAACCAGTGTTTACGGCAAGCGAATAATAATTGCTTCGGGTGAAGGAGCAAAAGCTGTACTGGCAATAAAAAGGTTCATAATAGACAGCAATAAACTTAAGAAAATTTAAAATACAATGAGCGATCTTGTCAGAAATAAATTATTGCTGCCAAACAACATCTTTATCAAAAACATGGTATGCAATCATTGCATATTGGTGGTCAGACAAATTTTCAAAAGTGCCGGGATTGAAGACGTAAATGTACAACTCGGGAAAGTAGAAGTAGAGCACGATATTCCTGACAATGTATTCCGGCAAATTGAGGCGAATCTGAATAAAGTTGGTTTCAAAATTATGAGTAGTCAGGTTATGCAGATGGTTGAACAAATTAAAAACTTATCTGTAAATTATGTATATTTGAACCGGACCGATAGGCAAAAAATTAACTTTTCAACTTTCCTTACATCAAAAATGAATAAGGATTACAACCACTTAAGCACCCTTTTTTATTCAATCGAAAACACAACTATTGAGCATTATTTAATCAACCTTAAAATTGAACGTGTAAAAGAGCTGCTTATTTACGGAGAAATGGTTCTGAGCGAAATTGCCTGCGAAATGGGATACAGTAGCGAAGCACATCTTTCCGTACAGTTCAAAAAAAATACCGGCTTTACACTTTCCTCTTTTAAACTTAAATTTCACCTGCAAAAAACATAATATAACAATAAAATCAACAACATCCATACCCTTTCAAAATTTCATTGTCACTTGCAATGTTTTCCGATAAAGATGAATCCTCCGGTTGCAAAGTTTGTAACTTCGATTTATTATAACAATAGCTTTCAGTTGCTTCTGCTTATTTAAGTTTACAATTTCGATTATTACCAATTAATTTCTTTTTTTAAAAGAAATGCATCAATACCTTTTTTGCAATCGTCTGTTTCTCTTGATTTTGCATTTGCTTCTGCTGCCAAGTTTAAAGCTTCTTCATAACCAAAACTTTGAATTTTGGCAATAAGTTGTTTAGTAATTCTTAAAGAGTCGGCAGAAGTTTTGTCAATAAGGTTTTGAGCAAATTTGTCAACTGCATTTTGAATCTCTTTTTTTTCTTCTATAAAATTAAAAATATTCATATCTGCCGCTTCTTGTGCCGAAATAATTTTGCCGGTAAGAAGCAGTTCTTTTGATTTTGCTTCTCCTATTTTTCGTATTAAAAATACACTTACAATTGCCGGAACAAAACCTATATTTACTTCCGTATAACCATATTTTGCTTCCGGAACTGAAAAAATAAAATCACAAACAGTTGCTAAGCCTGCACCGCCTGCAATAGCATGCCCTTCGACCTGTGCAATAAAGATTTTTTCTGAAGTGTAAATCATTTTATATAATTCCATCAAATTATTGGAATCTTGCAAATTTTCTTCATAAGAAAAGTTTTGTAATTTTTGGAGATACCCTAAATCGGCACCGGCACAAAAAGCTTTGCCTTCGGCTTTTAAAACAATAACTTTTATATTCGCATCATCTTCGGCAAGTTTGATGCTTTGTTTTAATTCATTAACTAATTTTTCATTAAGGGCATTTCTTTTTTCAGGACGGTTTAAAGTTATATAAACTATTCTGTTTTTATGTTCGTACTTAATGTATTGCATCTTTATGTTTTATCGTATTTAATAATTTTATATAAAGTTTTTAAATCAATCAACTTGAAAGTGAAAGCACTTAAAATACCTATTACCAGGGTTGTTGCAAGTGCAATCGGACGACTTATAATATATTCATTAGAAATATATGCAGTTAAAATAATCCAAGCCGTAAAAGCAATTATTGAGAGAATTATTTTATATCCGGGTTTAAAACCGAAAACTTTATGGGCAATATAAACTTGCATTGTTGCCGTCAGGGCTTGTGTTATAAGACTTGCGAGTGCTGCACCGTAAGCTTCCATTTTCGGAATAAGAAGAAAGTTTAAAAGCAAATTTAGAATTACGCCTATTCCTGCCATAATATTTAATTCTTTTAAATTTCCGTTTGCAGTTAATAATGTACCGAAAATATATGATACAGCAATAGGAATAAACCCGAGAATTAATATTCCGAAAACTTTTCCCGACTCCTTAATGTGTTCATTATATAAAACATAAACAATGTCATTTTTATAAAAGAAAAGATTTATTGCAATTATTAAAGCGGGAATAACTAATAGTAAAAATGAGATTTTAACTAATCGAGTAATATTTTCTTTTTTTACTAACATTTTTGCAAACATAGGCAGCAGCAGGGTTGCGAATAACAGAGCATATTGTGATGCAGCATCCAAAATCCTGAATCCGTGAGCATATATACCAGTCTGGGTATCACCGTCTTCCAGCAAGCGTTCAAGCATAACAGAATCTATTCTTGTGTAAGAAGTCATTAATAGTACCAAAAGAGCATAAGGATAACTTTTTCTGAGAATAGCTCTAAAAAACTGAACGTTAAAATAAAGTTTTAAGCCGATTGATTTTGCCCTTACTATTAAAAATGCAACTATTGCAGTAATAATATATGATGCAGATTGTGCATAAATTAACCAATCTACTTTAAAAATCTCTCTTTTATATAATAACAGGTAACCTACTATTAGAATCATTAATAATCTGTCGAGAACAGAAAGAATACTGTCGGTTTTGAAGAGATGCAAACCCGAAATATTTGAACGCATATATAAAATAAGAGAAAGAAGAAATTGATTTCCTGCAAGAATAAACAAAAACTTTATTTGTCTTTCGTTATAACCGATAAAAAATGCTCCGCCTAATATTAAAAAAACATAAAGTAGTCCTAATAAAAACTTCAGCCCAACAATGTTCGAAAAATGCTTGCTCAGAAGTTGATTATGTTGAGCAATATTTCGATTATTAAAATTCGTAATTCCGAGATCGAGAAAAATATTTAAAAGAAGTGAAAAATTAAAAAGAGCAAAATAAAAACCATATTCTGAAGCTCCGACTGTATTTTGAACCGTCATATCAATCCCGAAAATCCAAAAAGGTTTAATCAGAAGATTTAAGGAAACTAAAAAAATAAGGTTTATTATGAACTTTTTTCTCAAATCTGAAAATATTTACAAAATTAATGAACAAAAATAGTAATAATTTGACGCCTGTTTTTAATTTTGAATAATATTTAATATATAATATGAAAATTGCCGTTAATACGCGTTTGCTTATTGAAAATAAATTAGACGGAATTGGTTGGTTTACATACGAAACTCTGAAAAGAATTACAAAAAGCCATCCTGAACATGAGTTCTTTTTTCTTTTTGACCGAAAATATTCCGATAAGTTCATTTTTTCCGACAATGTTACTCCCATTGTTATAAATCCGCCTGCACGTCATCCGGTTTTGTGGTATTTCTGGTTTGAGTTTTCAGTTAAAAAAATATTAAAAAAAATAAAAGCTGATTTATTTATTTCTCCCGACGGATATCTTTCATTATCTTCAACTGTCAGGCAAATCTCTGTCATTCATGACATTAACTTTGTGCATCGTCCGCAGGATTTACCTTTTTTAACTCGAAAATATTACAATTATTTTTTTCCGAAATTTGCAAAAAAAGCATATAAAATAGCAACGGTTTCTGAATATTCAAAACAAGATATTATCCGGCAATATAACATTCCGAACAATAAGATTAAAGTTGTTTATAATGGGTGCAACGAAATGTATGCTCCTGTTTCGGAAGATATAAAGCAAAAAACAAAGCAAAAATATTCCGACGGAAAAAATTATTTTATATTCATCGGAACTTTGCATCCCAGAAAAAATATTGCACGATTATTTAAGGCTTTCGAAAAATTTAAAAGTGAAACAGATTCAGATTTTAAACTTGTAATAGTCGGGACAAAAATGTTTATGACTAAAGATATTGAACAGGCTTTTGCTGATTCAAACTTTAAAAATGATATAATTTTTACCGGAAGGTTAAGCCCCGAAGAACTGCATAATGTTCTGGCAAGTGCTTTTGCAATGACCTTCGTATCTTTGTTTGAAGGTTTCGGCATTCCGCTTATTGAGGCAATGAATTGCAATGTACCCATAATTAGCTCAAACACAACATCTTTACCGGAGGTTGCGGGAAGTTCCGCAATATTTGTAAACCCTTTTAAAGTTGATGAAATTAAAGACGCAATGAAAAAAATAACCGAAAATGAAGATTTGCGAAATAATTTAGTTGATAAAGGCAGAAAAAGAAAAGAGGTGTTCAGTTGGGACAAAGCGGCTGAGAAACTTTGGGAAGTAATAATTGAAAGCACAAAGTCAAAATGATTAAGCTAAAAGTGGAAAAATTTAAGTTTTTTATAAAGTATATTAGGTATAGGCTGTTTTCAAAGCATCGAAAAGGTTACGGTGTGCATTCACCTTTTTTATATCATTTTGTTCGAGAAATTTTGTACGGAAAAAAGTATTTTTATGCTTTTGAAACTATTGCCGAATTACGTTATGATTTACTAGGCTGCCGGGAAGAAGTTACGGTTAAAGATTTCGGAGCAGGTTCAAAAGTAATGAAAACCAATATTCGAAAAATAAAGGATATTGCAAAGCATTCAGCAATAAGTGAGAAGTTCGGTGAAATGCTTTTCAAAATAATTGAACATTACAAACCTCATACAATTGTAGAGCTCGGAACATCTTTAGGCTTGGGAACTCTATATCTTGCAACACCGAACAGCAAGGCAAAAGTTTATACAATTGAAGGCTGCCCCGAAACAGCAAAAAGAGCATTGCAAAACTTCAAAGAACTTAAAGTTAAGAATATCAGCCAAATAACAGGAAATATAAATGAAGAACTTCCTATGCTATTGAAAGATATTGAGAAATTAGATTTTGTATATTTCGACGGTAATCATCAAAAAAATGCAACATTAAGTTATTTCAATAAATGTTTAAAAAAAGCACATAATGATTCAATTTTTTATTTTGATGATATTCATTGGTCGCAAGGCATGGAAGATGCATGGAAAGAAATTAAAGCAAATGAAACCGTAACTCTAACAGTTGATTTGTTTTTTTCGGGTATTATTTTTTTCAGGAAAGAGTTATCTAAAGAAAACTTTGTTGTGAAGTTTTAAATATGTGCCCCAAATTACAAAAATTTGAAAAGCCTTAATTTTGTAGGATGCCCCCGAAATTCAAAAACATATTAAGTAACAGTTTAAGAGTAACGATGGACATTGCTGCGGAAACCGTCGGAAAGAATCCTCAATATTTCAAGGAAATTTTAAATATAAGTTTGAATGAAAAACCTCCGATTAATTGGCGAGCATCACGTGTTATTGCTTTATGTACGGATAAATATCCGGATTTATTTATTCCTTATGTAAATAAAATTGCACAACTTTTTCCAAGTTTTAAGAATGACGGCTTAAAAAGAAGTTATGCTTATGTTTTGTCAAAATATGTTAAATACTTTAATGAAGATAATCAGGCAGGCTTAATAGAAATTTGTTTTAACTATATGCTTTCGGATGAGAAAGTTGCAGTAAAATATAACTGTATGAAATTATTATTTGAAATGACCGAGATTATACCGGAATTAAAAGGAGAGCTGCAAGCAGCAATTGGTTTCAATATTTCGGAAGATATTTTTAGAATGACCGGAGAAATTAAGAAAATTTATAAGGCAATTGATGTTTAAATTTTAACAGTCTCCAAGGCAAATACAGCTGTTTTTTAAAGCAGCAACTCAATTGTTTTTTAATTTTTTGCAACTCTTTTTAATAAAATTGCGTTATTATTGTATATAATTTATTTGATATGCCAAAAAAGATTTTAAAAATAGCTTTTATTGCAATTTTCGTATTCCTTTCAGTAAAAAGTTTTTCGCAAATTGATCAAGAGCAAATTTATAAATTTAACCAAGTTATTGAAAATATAAATAATTTTTATGTTGACAGTATTGATGTTACGAAGTTGGTTAAAAGTGCTATAGTTGCAACACTAAAAGAACTGGATCCGCATTCGGTTTATTTTGATAAAGAAGAACTTGAAGAATTAAACAGAGGACTTGTAGGAAGTTTTGTCGGTGTAGGAATCACGTATGATATTATAAAAGATACTGTTCTTGTACTTTCTGTTACGCCTGACGGTCCTTCCGAAAAAGCCGGTTTACTTCCGGGCGACAGAATTATTAAGGTAGGGAAAGAGGAAATCGCAAACAACGAAATAGATGATAGCAAATTAAAAGATTTGTTGGCAGGAGAGGAAGGTACAAAAGTAACAGTTTTTGTAAAAAGAACAGGGCAAAGAAGATTGAAAGAAATTGAAATACAAAGAAACAAAATTCCTGTTAAAAGTATTGATGCTGCTTATAATATTAGTAATGAAATTACATATATTAAATTAAAGCGATTTTCTGCAACATCAGTTTCCGAGTTTAATGAAGTTACTGAAAAACTATTAATACCCGGTTCAAACAAAATAATTTTAGATTTAAGAAATAACTCCGGAGGATATTTATACGTTTCGGTTAAGTTATTAGAAAAATTTTTAAAAAAGAACTCCGTTGTTCTATACACAAAAGGGGAAAACAGTCCTGAAAAAGAATATAAAACACATTTAAACGGAAAGTTTAAGCATGCGAACCTCGTTGTTCTTATAAATGAATCATCAGCATCTGCCGCTGAAATTGTAAGCGGTGCAATACAAGATTGGGACAGGGGTGTTGTAGTAGGCAGAAGATCGTTCGGAAAAGGATTGGTTCAAAAACCTATTTATTTAGTTGACGGCTCAATGATCAGGTTGACTATAGCAAAATATTTTACACCTTCCGGAAGAAATATTCAAAAACCTTATGATAAAGGTATAGAAAATTATAATCATGAAATTATTGACCGTTTAGACAAAGGAGAGCTGATGAATAAAGACAGTGTAAAATACAAAAATTCATCTATATATCATACATTAAATAATAAAAGAATTATATACGGCGGCGGCGGAATTATGCCTGATATTTTTGTAGAACTGGATACTTCTGAATTTCCTCAGTTTTATAAAGAATTTATTAAATCCGGAAAAGTAAATGAATTTGTTCATTTGTTTGTGGATAAAAATCGTAACTTTTTTAATAAAAGTTATTCGAAATTTAAAGATTTTAGTGCGAAGTATAATGTATATATGAAAAACATCGAAGAATTAATAACATATTTATATGAAGGGGAAGAAGATAATGTATTAGATTATGTTGATGAAATATATACGAACGATTTGGCAATGACTCATATCAAGGCATTAATAGCTTATGATTTATACGGAAGAAATGAATATTTTAAAATATATAACCAAAAAGATAAAATTGTATTAAAAGCTGTTGAAATCTTAAATGATGATAAAAAATATTCTGAAATATTGAACAGTAATATAATCGGGGAATATGTTGAAAAATAAAAAATGTATTTAAACCAACGGATAAAATGCATCTTCAATATGGTCGATTTTAAATTTACCGTTTTCTTCAACTATTGAAATAATATCAAAACGAGCTTCAAAATCAATTTCAAATTTTTCAATATATTCATTTGCAGCTTTAATAATAAATTTTTGCTTCTTTTTAGTAACTGCTTGAAAAGGTTGCTCAAAGTATGTTCCGCTACGGCTTTTCACTTCAATAAAAATAATCTCGTTATTGTGTTCTGCAATAATATCAATCTCTAATTTGCCGAACCGCCAATTTCTTGCCTTTATCTTATAGCCTTTGTTTGCAAGAAAATCAACTGCTGCATCTTCGCCTTTATTCCCCAGTATGTTATGTTCTGCCATTTTAAAGCGAGTGGTTTTTATGTTTGTTTATCATAAGGTTGATTAGTCTTAGGATCTCTGCCGTGTAAACCTATTGTTGCCAATCCGCCCAAAGATGTTTCTTTATACAAACTCGGCAAATCGTGCCCTGTTTGTTCCATAACTTCAACAACGTTATCAAACGGAACGAGATGTCTTCCGTCGGAATGAATTGCATAAAGAGCTGAATCAAAAGCACGTTGAGCACCAAACGCATTCCTCTCAATACAAGGCACTTGCACCAACCCTGCAATAGGGTCGCAAGTTAATCCGAGATGGTGTTCTAAACCGGATGATGCCGCATATTCAATTTGGTAAGTTGTTCCGCCTAACAATTGAGCACAAGCACCGGCTGCCATTGCACAAGCTGTTCCTACTTCTCCTTGGCAACCTACATCTGCACCCGAAACAGAAGCATTTTCTTTTATTAAATTTCCTATTAAGCCGGCAACTGCCAGTGCTTTTATTATTCTTGTTTCGGAAAAATTGTGTTTTTTATAAAACAAATACAAAACAGAAGGCAAAATTCCTGACGAACCGCATGTCGGTGCTGTTACGACTTCTCCGCCTGCAGCATTTTCTTCCGAAACTGCCAGAGCGTATGCAAACAAAAAGGTATCATCTTCGGCAAACTTATTTTGCATTTTTGCTTTTACATAATATGAGGGGGCTTTTCTGTGCAATTTTAAAACACCCGGCAAAGTTCCGTCTGCTTCCAAACCTCTTTTTATTGCAGATTTCATAGTTTTCCATACTTTTTTGAGATATTCCGTGAATTTATCTCCTTCAACTTTCATAACATATTCCCAAAGTGTTCCGCCTTCTGCTTCTAAATGTTTAATAATATCAGCCATTGTTGTATGCGGATAAATATTTTCTTCTGCCGCTTCGCTGCTTTTATCGGCAATTGCTCCTCCGCCGACACTGTACACTTCCCACACGTCTGTTTTTTTGCCGGATTTATCATATGCCTCGAATATCATTCCGTTAGGATGAATCGGTAATTGTTCTTTAAATTTCCAAATAATCTCGGTCGGTTTCGATAATGTTTTTTCAATAATATAGTCTGTCATGTGTCCTTTTCCTGTTAAAGCTAAACTCCCGTAAAGGAAAACTTTAAAAGAAGCGGCATCTTTATTTCTTTTTGCAAATATTTCAGCTGCCTTTTTCGGTCCCATTGTATGGCTGCTTGAAGGTCCGTTTCCGATATTATATAGTTTTTTTATTGATTCCATTTTGATTATAAGTTTAAAGGTAAAAGTATAAAGTTTTTTAATATACTGAATAAATTAGGTCAGAAGTTTTCCGGTTAGTATTTTTATTTCAGTATTTTTTTTACCTTTGTCACATTAATCAGGGGTGCCTTAAATTACAGGCTGAGATTAGACCCTTTGAACCTGACACGGATAATGCCGACGCAGGAAGATAGCCTAATCTGTTCAAATATTATTTCCCTGATGTTTTAAATATTATTAATTTTTAAACATCAAACAATGAAGAAACTTAGTTTATTATTAATTATGTTGATTTTAGGTATGCAAATCTATGCTCAAAAAATCAACGGAATAATTACAAATGAAACCGGAGAAAAGTTACCCGGTGTTACACTTAAATTAGAAGGAACATACTTAATTACAGTGTCTGATAAAGAGGGATATTTTAGTTTTAATAATGTTTCAGCCGGAAATTATAAAATTGAAGCTTCTTATATCGGATATGAAACAGCAAAAAAAGAAGTATCCGTTTCCGGAAAAGATATACAAGTTGATTTTATGTTAAAAGTTTCGGATATTATGGCTGATGAAGTTGTTATAACAGCCTTAAGGGCAGATTTGAAAACACCGATTGCCTTCACAAATATTGAAAAAGAAGATATTGAAAAGAAAAATACCGGAAGGGATATTCCGTATTTGTTAGATATGACACCCTCTGTTGTCGTAACTTCAGATGCCGGAACCGGAATCGGTTATACATCAATGCGAATTCGAGGAACAGATATGACACGCATAAATGTTACTCTTGACGGAATTCCCTTGAATGATTCCGAATCGCATGGTGTTTGGTGGGTAAATATGCCCGATTTTGCATCTTCTGTTAATAATATTCAAATTCAAAGAGGTGCCGGAACTTCAACAAACGGAGCAGCAGCATTCGGCGCAAATATAAATTTTGTTACAAATAATTTGAATAAAGATGCTTATGCTGACGTAAATTGGACTTACGGCTCATTTAATACAAGAAAAGCAACTTACAAAGCAGGAACCGGTTTACTCGGGAATCATTTTACTTTTGATGCAAGGCTTTCAAAAATACATTCCGACGGATTTATCGACAGAGCAAAAAGTGATTTAGAATCTTATTTTGTTTCAGGAGCGTATGTTGATAAAAAGAACTTATTGAAAATAAATGTTTTCAGAGGAACGGAAGAAACATATCAAGCTTGGTATGGTGTTCCGAAAGATTCTTTGGTGTCGGGAAGAACTTATAATCCGTATTCATACGAAAAGGAAGTTGATCACTATACTCAAAAACACTATCAAATGTTCTACACACATACTTTCAATAAAAATTTGAATTTAAATATTGCTTTACACCATACAAAAGGAGAAGGATATTATGAACAATTTAAAGATAAACAGAAATTTGAAAAATACGGATTAGATGCTTTATTAATCGGAAATGATACAATTAATGAAACAAATTTAATTCGCAGAAAATGGTTAGATAATAATTTTACGGGAGGTATTTATTCAATAAAATACACAAATCGAAATTTAAATATTGTTTTAGGCGGTTCTTTGAATAAATATGACGGAAATCATTTCGGAAGAATAATTTGGGCAGAATATTCAATTAATATGAATAAGGGATATGAATGGTACCGAAATATCGGAAGTAAAATTGACATGAATGAATATTTAAAAGTAAATTATTCAATATTTCCTGAACTGAATTTATGGGCTGATTTTCAATTCAGAATTATTGATTATAAAATGGAAGGAATTCATGATGATTTGAGAAATATTACACAAGAGCATAAATACACTTTTTTTAATCCGAAAGCGGGAGTAAGTTTTGATATTTCGAATAATCAAATTTCATATTTTTCTTTTGCAGTTGCAAACAGAGAACCTTCAAGAACAAATTTCAGAGATGCTGCGGAAGATGAGATATTTGTTCCCGAAACATTATACGATTTTGAAGCCGGCTACAAACTTGCATTGAACAAACTTGCTTTAAACTTGAACTTGTATTATATGGATTATAAAAACCAATTAATCTTAACCGGCGAAATTAATAATGTGGGAGCGTATATAATGAGTAATGTGTCGGATAGTTACAGGGCAGGAGCAGAACTGTCGGCAGGCATAAAATTAACCGAGTTTGCGGAATGGAAACTAAATGTAACTTACAGTAATAACAAAATCGAAAACCTTATTGTTTACATTGACAATTGGGATACTTGGGAACAAGAAACTGAAACTTATGAAAAAACAGATATTTCTTTTTCTCCCGATATAATTACCGGAAGTGAGTTGTCATTTGATTTGTTTAAAGGCTTTAACGCAAGTTTAATGTCAAAATTTGTAGGAAAACAATATATTGATAATACTTCAAACGAAGAACGTTCGCTGGATGCATATTTTGTCAATAATTTGAGATTAAGCCACACAATACAAACAAAGAAAGTTAAAGAAATCAATTTATTCTTGAATGTGAATAACCTTTTTAATGAAATATATGAAACAAATGCTTGGGTTTACAGATATAAAACCGGAGGAAATGAATATGTCTTTGACGGCTATTTTCCGCAAGCCGGAATAAATTTCTTAGCCGGAATAAATTTGAGATTTTAGCAACAACTTAAATGTGGATTTTTTAAACCGTATTAAAAATTTAGAGAATATTTTTATTGATGAACTAAATCATTCAACATTTTCTCAATTGATTCTTTATATTTACTTTTCGGGGAAAGAATATACAGTTGCATTTCCTTTTGATTTAATAATTATTTGACCCGATGTCATTATTCTGTTTTGAATATGCTCATTTTTTGCATCAGATGCTTTGTTAATTATTTGAGCAAGGTTTTCAAAGTCAGTTTCAGATATATCCTTAACAACAACATCTCCCATATCATAATTACCGCTTGAGCTGAATTCTTTTTTTACCGGCAAAAACTCAATCTTATCTTTTTTGATTATATAAGAGTTTCCTGATCCGTCTGAGTACTTATAAGTCATGTTTTGTTGTGTATTGCAGCCTGCCGACAGTAATGTTATGCATAATGCTGAAATTAATATCCTTTTCATGGTTTCCGAGTTTAAAATATACTAAACAAAACTAACTAAATATTACGGGAATATCAATATTTAATTAGTTTGTTTTTTCAAACCTGCAATTGCCAATATCAACCCCAAAGCAATTCCTAATAAAGCTGCAAACAGAACCTGAAAATCCGGCGGAAGTAAAAATGTAACTGTATGCACGGGAATCCAAAAAAACGGGATTGTTTTTTTAAACACAAAATGCCATTGCACATCCCAATTAATACTTTTGAAAATTTCGGCAAATTTAATCCTTTTAACGAAACAACTTAATTTTCCGCCGTTGCTTATTATGTGAATATCAGTAACCTTATGAAAAGTCATCATAACAGGTGCATAAATCAGGTTCATTGCAAAACTTACAGAAAATGCGACCAAAATTTTATATGCACTAAGTTTGCCTTTCAACAAATTCCCGGCATTTTCAATTCCGATATATTCTAAAAATACCGGAGTTCCCGAAGCAAAAATTACAAATGCAACTTTAATAGTAATACCCAGAAAACCCCAAACAACAGCACGCGGTAATAATCCGAATCCTTTTCTGTTATAAACCCCTTCTTTTATTCGTAAACCTAATGCCTCCCCGAAAGTTGCCAAAATCGCAAATTTTATAAAAGCCGTTATTAAGCCGTGCTCCTTATTAAAATCGATATAAAAAGAATACACATTTTCAAACATAAAAAAAGGAGAAAGTAAGATTACTGCACCAAAGATAATATATATGTCTTGTCGTTTCATTTTGCAATTTTTCACAAAAGTATTAACCTAATTCGGATTTTATTCCTTTTATTCAACGAAATAATTTTTATTTTTATGCTAAAACTTATATATTAGATGTTTCGACCTTAATTATCGTTAAATTATTTATTGATTATATGATGTTAAAAGGGAAATAAGAAAAATACAATATATTCACAAAAAATAAAAATAATGAAAATAAAAATTATTTTACTGAGCCTGTTAGCGGTTTTTAGTGTAAGTTCAACGGCGTATGCAGATTCACCTCTTACATCTACACATTTTTCAAAAGCTTATGAGGATGAAGCAATTATTATAAAAGCCTCAAAAAGCAATGGAATTTTAACACCTGAGTTGATGAATTATTTAATTGATAAACAAAATCCTGTTGCCGTTAAAATGGCGGTTATTAACAAATTAAGTTGGGATATTAACGGAAAATCAAACACAGGTATTTTTATTGATTATTTAAAAAAGAAAAAACTGTATAAAAATGAGGATAAGTTTATAAAAAAAGGAAAAGGAGATGTTTTGTTGTGTGTTGCTTATTTAAAGGTAATGGATAATTATAACGACATTGATGATGCTCTGAAATATGCAGAATATGCTCTGAAAAAGAACTCGAAAAGTTATACATATAATATAATAGCTGCATTAATTAAAGCACAAAAAGCATTTAACAGCGATTGGTGCAAAGTTTTTAAACTTACCGATAATGTGAGAAACAATAACAGCTTAAAAATTGACATGAAAGTTGAAGCAATAACAATAATTTTTGACTATATGGATTTGTATGAAGCAGAGTGTAATTAGCACCGAATACGACAAAACAACAAATAAATTGATAAATAAATGCAAAAAAACCTTGATTATTAATAAATAGCATTAGCTTTGTCGCATTATATAATTTTTAAAACACAATAATGAATAAAGGAACAGTAAAATTTTTCAATGATACCAAAGGTTTTGGTTTCATAAAAGAAGACGATTCAGACAAAGAATACTTTGTACATGTATCAGGTTTAATTGATGAAATTAACGAAGGTGATGCAGTAGAATATGAATTACAAGAAGGAAGAAAAGGATTAAATGCCGTAAATGTTAAAATTATTTAATATACGCATTCAATTATTTAAAAGAGCCTGTCGTTTTTCGGCAGGCTTTTTTTGTTTAAAAAATAAAGCCGATTCTGAATGTTGTTCTATTATTAAAATAATGACGTTCATAATCTGAGTTCCATCGATCACCTAATACATAATCATAGCTTTCATACGTTTGCTGATGTCTGTATCCTATGCTGAATGTCATTGCAAATTCAGAAGTAAATCGTTTTTTTATTCCAATTCCGCTGCCGAACATAATTCCGCCTTTATATGTTGCAATATAGCTGCTGTTTTCTTCATCTCGAATAAGTTTAAAACCGTAACCGCCTCTGAAATATATAAAAGGTGTCGTATTTCTTTTAAAAATATCTGCTCTTAATTCTCCGGCAACAGGCAAAACAGGTATTTGAAAATATTCTATACCGCTTGTAATTCCTACATAATATTTTTCATTAAAATTATAAGTTCCCGTAATTAATAAACTGATGCTCGCATCATAGCTTCCGCCGAAACCTGCAATTCCCGCATCCATAGTTAAATTGTACGGTATTGTTTTATATTTCTCGTTTTTAGTTGAATTAATACTTTCTATTTTTTGCTTTTCGAAAACTAAAATATTATTGCATTCTGTTTTAATTTTAACAATACTGTCAGGAATATTTTCAATAATTTTACCGTAAATAATACTGCCGTTTTTTAGGTGTAATGAAGATTTATTTTGAGAAATAACAATATTAGTTAATGAAATAAAGAAGATTGTAAGAAATAATAAAGTCTTGTTCATTTGTTTTAATTTATTATCCGGTTTATAAAAGACTGTACGAACAGTAATGATAAAACGATGCAAGAAATATTTTTTTTCATTTTGCATCACATTGAAATAAACTGTCGTATGGTTTGATAAAGGAAAATAAAATCAAACATAAATTAAAAATTATGAACGCAAATAAAAAAACAATCAGTATTATATTCATGATGTTTCTTTTAACAGGAGGTTTCAGTTGTAAAGATAAAGTTTTAGAAACTCGTAAATTTACCGGAAATAAGCCTGTATATCTTTCTTATGAAGATATGCGAAACGGTGTTAAATTTTTGCCGGGAGAAGATTTAAAACAAACCGGCAAAATGTATTTCTACAACGACTATGTTTTTGTAAATGAATACCTTAAAGGAATTCACATTATAGACAATTCAGATCCGAGTAATCCGCAAAACATTAAGTTTATTGAAATACCCGGTAATATTGATATGGTTATTAAAGATAATTTTCTTTATGTTGACAGTTATGTTGATTTAGTTGTTTTAAATATTGCCGATATAAATAATATTGTTGAAATTAACCGCATTGAAGATGTATTTCCGTATCAAGTTCCCGAATATGATTATACATATCCGCTTGCAACTATAGACACAGAAGCCGGTGTTGTTGTAGGTTACACAATAGAAGAAATTGAAGAAACTTATGAAACAAACGGCGGAAATTGGAACTTCAGGTTTTATAAATATGAAACACTGGATGTTCAAACTGCAAACAGTTCATCAAACTATTCAGGAGGAGGTCAAGGGATTGGAATTGCAGGCTCAATGGCACGTTTCAGCATTTATGAAGATAATATGTATTTGCTTAACGAAACTATTTTAAATGTTTATGATATTTCAAATTTAAGAATGCCGACCTATGTTACCGAATTAAACACAACAACAATTGCCGAAACTTTATTTTTATACAACGGAAAGTTATTCATGGGAACACAAACCGGAATGCGAGTTTATGATTTAAGTAATCCTGATGCTCCTGTTTTTGTTTCTGAATTTTCACACATTCAATCTTGTGATCCTGTTGTAGTTGACAGCAACTATGCTTATGTAACACTTCGTTCCGGAAATGCTTGCGGAAGTTTCACAAATCAATTGGATGTTGTAGATATTAGTGTAATAACTTCTCCCGAATTAGTTAAATCTTATGAACTGACAAATCCGCATGGGCTTGGTATTCAAAGTGATAAAACTTTATTTGTTTGCGACGGCGAAGCCGGATTAAAAGTTTACGATGCAAGCGACCCTTTAAGAATAGATGAGAATATCTTATTCCATTTTCCTGAAATGGATGCTTTTGATGTAATTCCTCTCGGAAATTTAATAATGATGATAAGTGAAGACGGTTTATATCAATATAATTTTGAAGGCGGTGTAATGACCCAATTAAGTTTTATACCTATCGGAGAATAAACAATAATATTATGCTGAATAACATTAAAGGTTGCCGTCGGTAACCTTTTTTTGCTTTTGCAATAGTTGTATTTTATACATCTGCAAAAGCAACCGCAAGAATACTTACAATTACATTTTTTGTTTTTAAAAGCTCATTTGCACATGCAACTAATGTTGAACCGGTGGTTATTACATCATCAACCAATAAAATATGTTTTTCTTGAATTAGCTCCGAATTTATTACTTTAAAAGCTGAATTTACATTTTTTCTTCGCTCCTCTATATTTTTCTTAGTTTGTGTTTGTGTATAAATATGTCTGACAAGAACATTGGTCAGACTCTCTTTTTCTAATATTTCGGAAAGCCCTTTGCAAATCATTTCACTTTGGTTATATCCCCTTAATCTTTTTTTTGCAGGATGCAGAGGAACAGGAATAATGATGTCAATGTCTTCAAAAAGAGAGTTTTTAATTTCTCTGCCGGCCATTCTTCCCAACTCAACTCCTAATTCTTTTTGTTCGTTGTATTTTAATTTATGAATAAGAATTTGAAATTTGCTGCCTTTCTTGAAAAAATAAAAAGCTGTTGAATATTTTATTTTTGTTATTCCGTAGAATAATCTGTTTAAAGGATTGTCTTCTTGTTGGTGGAAATTTGTTTTCGGAATTTCATACAAACAGTCTGTACAAAGGGTAGTTTCTCCTTTTATTAAATTTGTATTACATGCTTCACAATTTTTAGGGAAGAATAATCTGAAGAAATGTATGGTATATTCAAAAAATCGATTCATGCTAAAGGTTAAAATCGGCAATTGCAGCCATTAATTTCTCCATCTTTTTTCGGGTATTAGTTGACGAGCCGTTATAATTATTTATTAAAAGCGAAAAAGCAACTTCTCTGCCTGATTTTGTCGTTACATAACCCGCATATGCTCTTACATTTTTTATAGAACCGCTTTTAGCGTGCATATTATTTTCGGCACTTGTTCCTCTGCAAATTCTCCTGACAGTCCCGTCTTTTCCCACTACCGGAATTGAGTTATAAAAATTTTCCGCATATTTACTCTTTGTTTTCATATACATTAACACGGCTGCCATTTGTTTTGCCGTTATTGTATTATATTTTGACAATCCGCTGCCGTCATAAATATTCATTCCTCCGGTATTAACACCCTTTTTTGCCCAAAATTTCTCGGTAAAACTCTTGTCAATTTTTTCAACATTAAAATTGCATGCTTTCAGTTGCGAATGTTTATACATATGTTCGGCAAATAAGTTAATACTTCGAAAATTTGTTTTTCCGATAATTTCAATAAGTTTGGGCGATTTTGTTATATATATCAAAGTGTGGTTTAAAGAATCATTTTTTGTAAGTTCGGGAGATTTTCGGAATGAAGTTGCAGTTCCCGAACTGACATTGTATATTTTTAATTTCTTTTTTAACTCAGTTGCTGTATAATATGCCGGGTCGGGTATTGAGCCTTTTACTTTGTATTCTTTTCTGTTTAACGGTAATTCACCGGAAATATATCTTGAATAAGTATATGGTGCTCCGAAAATATAAGATCTGTCTGAGTAAACAGCATCTGACTTAACGTGGTTTTCAAAAGTCATCCCTTCAATTTTCGGTTCAATTTTAACTATTTCTGTTTTGCTGCCTACTACACTTCCCGTATTAAAATAAAGTGTGTAAAAATTATCATAGACAGAAAGACCGCAAGCACCTGCACCGAAATAATTTCCTATATCTTCCCACGACCATGTCGGCGGAACAATATCATATCCGTAAATTCTTGCATCTGCAATAATATTACCGTTAATATATTTTATTCCTTTTTTTAAAGTTGCCTTTGTCCAATTGTCTAAAAAAGAATGTGTTGCAGTTGACACAAAGTATTTTGAACCTAAAGTAGGGTCTCCTCCTCCTCTTATAATAATATTTCCGTCTAAAATATTTGTGGTTAAATCTATCTTTCCTGTATATTCAACTCTTGTTTCAAATCTGTAACCGGGTCCGAATATTTCTAAAGCGGTTGCCGTAGTTATTAATTTTTGTGTTGATGCAGGAGTTAAAGCTAAATTTGAATTATGTGAAGCTAAAATTTCTCCTGTATTAATATCAATTGCAATAAAACCTATTCCGGCATTTTTTAAATCTTTGTCATATTTTAATATTCGCAATGCTGCATTTAATTCATGTTTTTGCTTGCTTAACTTTTGTGCATTTACCGAAACGACAAGTAAAAAAAACATAAATGACAGAAATATAAATCTGTTTATTTTCATACTGTTTTATTGTGTTAATCAATTTGCAAAACCTCAAATATAAGAACTAATGATTATTTTGCAATACATAAAACTTCTTTTTATTTGAAGGGTATAATTACATAATATATTTTAAATTTTAAATTTTTTTTATTATATTTACAGCAATAAGTTAATCATTTAAAAAATATTATTATGAAACAAACTATTTCTATTTTTTTAACAATTGTAATTTTTGCTTTCGTTTCTTGCGGCGATGGAAACAGTAAAAAAGCTAATTTATCCGAAAAAGGAGAACTCTTAACATCAGTAACCTGGAAGTACGACACAAATGCAAGCATTAAAGGTACAACTGACGATTTGAAAGATACAACCGGTATCACTGCTGATATTGAGTTGAAAGATGATGTTAAAGCAATCGGAGATTTCTTAACGGGAACATTAAGGTTCGGTGTTGATACAAATGACCCGTCTAAACTTTCTTATGAAAGAAAATACGGAAAAGGAATTTTTTCTATTTCAACTCTTGGTTGGTGGGAGTTTAATGAAGATGAAACATCTGTTATTATGAGAGAGTGGGATGATGTAAATAAAAAAGAATTACCTCCTGAAACAAAGCAAATTGTTAAACTTACAAAAGATCAACTGATACTTAAAGAAGAAAGTGGAGCAGAACATTTTTATATACCGCAATAAACTTCTCCTCTATACTATTTAAAGTGTTGATTTAATGGATATTTTGTCGAAGGACCGCAAATTCTTCCGGCAAAATATTCTATTTTTATGTAAGTTAATTGCTGCTTTTCAATAAAATACTAACCCAAAATACACAGGTATGGGAATTTTTAATAAAATTTTTTCAGAGTCAGATTCTGACAAACACCCGGAGAACATACCGAATATTCAATTCGGAAGATATACCGACAGGCATAAAACACCTGAACAAATAAGTTCTTGGGATAAATCCATTGCACTTTATAAAGAAAAAAAATATTTAGACTCTTATTTTGAGTTTTTTAATTATCTGCGAGACCCAAAGGTTGATAATGTAAAAATAAGTAAAGAGACAGATAAGATTAAGTTTGAAATTATCCAAGGATCAAAAGTTGTAAAAGGCTATGCAAGTAATGCAGAAGTTACAGCAAATTCTGAAATTGCTTCTTTCAAAGAAAAACCTCATGTGGCAGTTATGCGAAAACTTCTCGGAGTAAATTATGACTTGTTTTTCAGTAAATTTGCCATTAAAGATAATACATACGTTTTAAAGTTCTCAGCAAATGTTTTAGATGCACCAACGGAAGCACTTTATGCATCATTAAAAGAAGTTGCAAATCAGGCAGATAAATATGATGATGTATTGACCGATGAATTTAGTTTTTTAAAAGAAGTAAATATTGATCATATTGAAGAACTGCCCGAAAGTGAAAAAGAAGTAAAATATAATTATTTGATTACTTCCGTAAATGATACCATAAAAAGAACAGAAGAACTTACACAAAAAGATTTAGCAGGAGCAGGGTCATTTTTATTATTGCAGCTAACTTTTAAAATTTATTATTTACTTGCACCCGAAGGTGTGCTTTTAGATGATTTAAGATATATACAAGGTGTCTTTTTCAGACACGATAATTCAACAACAGCTGAAAAAAATCATCTGATGGTTGAAGAGTTCAAAAAGGTTATCACAAAACCAAAAGATAAGATTCTTAAATCTTTATATAAAGCAAAAGCGACTTTTGCTGTTGTAAAACCCACAAATTATCAAACAGTTGCTGATTTTATTTTTGGAGAACTCAAAAAAATAGAATGGTACAAAAACAACAACTATTTTGACGTTCAACAAGCAATTTGTGATTATATTGTAGCTTATGCTGAATTTTCCTACGGAATGGATGCTCCTGTATATGAACTATTTGAAATATATTGGAAAGCAACAAATGATAAATATTATAAAAATTTAGGTTTTAATGTTGAATATTATAATTCCGAAACAAAAGAATTCAAACAATCAAAAATAGAAAATGACATTCTTAAAATAATATCAAATGCAAAACGTAAATATATTAATTTAGATTTTAAAACACACCTTTTAAAATTTACAAGTCTTCATGAATTTTCAACATCATTTTTAACCGAAATTGAAAAGTTGAATTTTAACATTAAGCAAGCATAAGCCTAAATACTTTAATATAAAAAAATGGAAAATACAATTGATATATACAAAAATGCCATTGTTCAAATAGCAACTCCTTGGGGAACAGGAACAGGCTTCTTTATTGACGAATATAACGTAATTGTAACAAACAGGCATGTAATTCAAGGAACGATAGAGCCGGTAATTAACGGCAAGAAACTTAAAAAAACAATCTCAAAAGTTCTTTACACCGACGGTGTTTACGATTTAGCCTTTTTGGAAGTTCCCGAAGGCAAAGATTTCTCTCCTGTTCCTCTCGGCAATGCAAATGTATTACATGAAGGTCAACAAGTAATGGCTATCGGACATCCTTACGGACTGAAATTTACTGCTACACAGGGCATTATCTCAAAATCAAAAAGGCTTTGGAACGGAACAGATTATATTCAAATTGATGCAGCAATTAATCCGGGAAACAGCGGAGGACCTCTCATTAATGATAAAAATGAAATAATAGGTGTAAATACATTCATTGTTTCCGAAGGAAATAATTTGGGCTTTGCATTACCGGTTAATCTTCTTAAAGAATCTCTTGAAGACTTTAATTCTCTCGGAAAAAAAATATCAACAAGATGCACCGCATGTAAAAATGTTATTGCAAAAGATGATATTTATGATCATTATTGCCCTAATTGCGGACAGAAAATAAACGAGTTTGAATTTGTTGACAAACCTTACATTCCGTCGAAAGCAGGAAAAGATATTGAAGAAATTATTTCATCTCTCGGATATGATATCAGACTTGCAAGAGCAGGGCAAAATTTTTGGAATATTGAAGAGGGAAGTGCAAGAATTAAAATATCTTACAACCCTCAAAGTCGTTATATTTTGGCTTGGGCTGAACTTTGCAGATTACCAAAAACAAATATTGCTCAAATGTATGAATTCATGCTGAGAGAGAATTACAATTTAGAAGGACTGTCATTCAGTGTGATACAACAAGATATCATTTTAACTGCAATGCGAATTTATGATGCCGATTTAGTAATAGAATCAGAAAAGAAATTATTTGAAAATTTATTTAAAAAAGCTGATGATTATGATAATGCTTTACTTAATTTAGGAGGTATTCCGTACTATGAAGAAGAGTAATAAAAGTCAGAAATGAATCAAATTGACCGGTTAATATAAAAATATATTTTCCGGTCAATTTCTTTTTATACTTTTGCAATTATGGTTTTAACGGATACACATACGCATCTTTTTGTTAAAGAGTTTGATAACGACAGAGATAAAGTTATTAAACAAGCAATTAATTCCGGAATCACGAAAATGATTTTGCCCGGAATTAACTCATCATATATTGAAATTCAAAACCTGCTTGCAAAACAATATCCGAAAAATTGTTTCCCTGCAACAGGGCTACACCCTTCTGATGTTAAAGAAAACTATAAAGATGAAATTAGTGTAGTTGAACAACAATTAAAAACAAAAAAATATATTGCAGTAGGTGAAATAGGGCTTGATTTATATTGGGACAAAACATTTCTAAATCAGCAACAAGATGCATTCAAACAACAAATTATATTAGCAAAAGAACACAAATTGCCGATAATAATTCATGTCAGAGAAGCTTTTAATGAAGTTTTTAGAATTGTTGATAACCTGAACGACAACGATTTAACCGGAGTTTTTCACAGCTTTACAGGAAACACGGAACAAGCAAAAAAAATACTTGCTTACGGAGGATTTAAAATAGGAATTAACGGAATCGTAACTTTTAAAAACTCAGGATTAGACAAAGTTGTAGAAAATATTGATATAAAACATCTTGTACTTGAAACAGATTCGCCTTATTTATCACCAATTCCGAAAAGAGGAAAAAGAAATGAAAGTTCACACCTTATACATATCGCACAAAAAATTTCAGAAATTAAAAATATTCCGATAAATAAACTTGCAGAAATTACAACCGGAAATGCTGTTGAAGTTTTCGGAAACAGACTTTTATCTTAACTTTACAAACAACTTATAAAACTTTAGCAAATGCCGGAAAACAAAACTTCAGTTTTAATTATTTACACCGGAGGAACAATAGGAATGATTACAAATCCTGAAACCGGCTCGTATAAACCGTTTGATTTTGATCATATTTCAAAACAAATTCCGGCATTAAAAAGTTTCGGCTACAATTTAGAAACAATTTCTTTTGAAAAACCGATTGACTCTGCTGATTTAAAACCTGATACTTGGGTAAAGCTTGCCGAAATACTCAGAAAAAATCATAATAATTTTGACGGATTTGTTATTCTTCACGGAACAGACACAATGGCATACACAGCATCAATGCTGAGCTTTATGCTTCAAGATTTTTTTAAACCGGTTATTCTTACAGGTTCACAACTTCCGGTTGATATGTTAAGAACAGACGGAAAAGAAAATTTAATAACAGCAATTGAAATTGCTGCAGCACAAAAAAACGGAAACGCAATAGTTCCCGAAGTTTGTATTTATTTCGACAATAAATTATTCAGAGGAAACAGGACTACAAAACAAAATGCCGAATATTTTGATGCTTTTGAATCTCCGAATTACCCTTATTTAGCCGAGGCAGGAATTAAAATAAATTATTTTACAAAAAACATTAAATATCCCGATTATAATAAAATCCCGACTGTTCACACAAAAATTGATACAAATATCGTTCTTTTAAAAATGTTTCCCGGTATTAGTGAAAATTTTGTAAAGTCTGTTTTTAATACCGAAAACTTAAAAGCAGTTATTTTAGAAACATTCGGCTCGGGAAATGCAATTATGGACAATTGGTTTATTAATATTTTAGAAAATGCAAATAATTCCGATATCGTAATTTTAAATATAACACAATGTTTGGGAGGAAAAGTTGTTCCGGGAAAATATGAAACAGGAAAAAAAATGATTGATGCCGGTGTAATAAGCGGTTATGATATAACAAGCGAAGCTGCAGTTACAAAGTTAATGTATTTGTTAGGGTTGAATTTGCCTGTAAACGAAATAAAATCATATCTGCAAAAATCAATAGCAGGAGAACTTACAAAATAAAATTATTGAACCTGCGTTATCAGAAGAACCGATATTAAAACTTCACAGAGAACTGTTAGGGCAAAAATGTATTTTATCAGATTATTTTTTCTGTATTAAATTTTTTTGTTTATTTTCGGCACTTGAAAAGAAAACCGTTTCTCGGTATGTCTTTCTTTCGGAGAGGTGTCCGAGTGGCTTAAGGAGCACGCTTGGAAAGCGTGTGTGCATATTACGTGTACCGAGGGTTCGAATCCCTCTCTCTCCGCTTAAATAACGGATATTAATTAATTATTAAATAAAAATAAATTTAAAAGACATGAAAAAATTATTTGCATTAGCAGCAATTTTGGGAATGTTTGTTTTTGGTGTAAACACGCAAGTTTTTGCACAAGGTGAAGATTCAACAAAAGTTGAAACAAATCTCACTACTCCGGGCGATGACATTCCGGATGATGTTACACAAGCAAACGAAGATGCAGAACAAGGACAATTACACAGAAAAATTAAAGAAAAATTTATTGAAGGGGGCCCTTTCTTTATGAGTTTTGTATTATTGGCTTTGATTCTAGGTCTTGCTCTTTCTATCGAAAGAATTATATACCTTAATTTAGCCGACGTTAATACAGAAAAATTGTTGCTCAATGTTGAAGAAGCATTGGAAACCGGAGGTGTTGAAGCTGCAAAAGAAGTTTGCAGAGACACAAGAGGACCGGTTGCAAGTATCTTCTATCAAGGCTTAAGCCGTGCAGACCAGGGTATTGATGTAGTTGAAAAATCAGTTATTTCATACGGTAGTGTGCAAATGGGATTGCTTGAAAGAGGATTAACTTGGATTTCATTGTTTATTTCTCTTGCTCCGATGTTAGGTTTCATGGGTACGGTTATAGGTATGATTTCTGCATTCGACAGTATTCAAGCAGCAGGTGACGTTAATGCCCAATTAGTTGCAGGAGGTATTAAAGTAGCCTTGATTACAACAGTTTCAGGTCTTATTGTTGCAATGATTCTTCAAATTTTCTATAACTATATTGTTTCTAAAGTTGATGCAATTGTTAGTGAAATGGAAGATACATCAATTTCATTGATTGATATTTTGGTAAAATACCAAAATAAATAAGAGTTTTTTTAAATTTTAAAATATAAAGCTATGACAGATAATATAGCAAAAATAACAAAAATATTACTATGGGTATTAATTGCTCTGTCTGTTTTCTTTGCCATGATGTTATTTATTAACACCTCGGATGAAGATACAACTTGGGTAGCAAACTCACTGTCATTTACGGAAGTATTATTATACCTTACGGCAGGTGCAGCGGTTTTGTCTTCATTATATATTTTTACAATGAAATTAATTGCAAAACCTAAACGTGCTTTAATTTCCTTAATTCCGATAGTATTATTGCTGGTTATTTTTATTATTGCAAAATCGCAAGCAAGCGATGCGATATTAGATATGCCCACTTATGACGGAGATGCAAATGTACCGAGCCAATTAAAATGGTCAGGCACTGGATTAATAATGATGTATGTACTTTTAGGGCTTGCTTTTGTATCAATTATTTATGCGGAAGTATCCAGATTTTTCAAATAAAATAATAACAAGCATGCAGCATATATAATTTGTTGCATGCTTATCTCGTTTATTAATAAACAAATATAATGGCACGAAGACAATTATCCGAAATAAATGCAGGTTCAATGGCTGACATTGCCTTTCTGTTGCTCATTTTCTTTTTGGTAACAACCACTATGAGTACAAATACCGGTATGCAAAGAAAGTTACCTCCGATGGAAGATGTTGAAAATCCTCCGCCTGTTAAAGAAAGAAATGTAATGGTTGTATTGGTTAATCAATATAATGTAATTGCAATTAAAGGGCGACCGATTGCTTTAAGTCAAATTACGGAAAAAGCAAAAGAATTTTTCTCAGGGCAACGAAGAGATGATTTGCCTGAACTTAAAACAAAAAATATTCCTTTTTTCGGTGATTACCCTGTTTCAAAGGGTCTTGTTTCTCTTCAAACAGACAGAAACACAAGCTATGAGAAATACCTTCAAGTTCAGAATGAATTAGTTAGAGCAATAAATGAGTTAAGAGACGAAAAGTCTATGGAAAAATTCGGAATGCACTTTGAAGATCTTGATGACGAAAAACAAGAAGCTGTCGGCAAGGCAATTCCGCTGGCAATTTCAGAAGCTGAACCGAGAAGAATGACAAAATAATAATATTGAAATTATAATATCAGTATAATGGCAAAATTTGCAAAAAAAGGAAATAAAGGAACACCGGCAATATCAACAGCATCGTTACCCGATATTGTATTTATGTTGTTATTCTTTTTTATGACAGTAACAACAATGAAAGAAATTGATTTGAAAATAACAATTCAAAAACCGACTGCTACTGAAATTAAAAAGTTAGAGAATAAAGCATTGGTTAAGTATATTAATATAGGTCCTCCGAAAGAACAATTTCAATCTAAATTCGGAAATGAAGCGATTATTCAATTAAATGATCAGTTTGCAAAAGTACGAGATATCGGACCGTGGGTAAATGCCGAAAGAGGAAAAATGGAAGCTTCCAATCGTTCTAAAATGACAACCGCATTAAAAGTTCATAAAGAAACTAAAATGGGAATTGTTACAGACGTAAAACAAGAACTCAGGAGAGCAAAAGCATTAAAAATAACTTATCTTGCAGATAAAACAACAGAAAAATTAAGATAAAAAAGAGCCTATTAAGGCTCTTTTTTTTATTAAGTAAGTTTAATATTAAGCTATTTATTTTCAGTTATAATAATTTTAGAAAAAAGTTAGCTTTATAAAGTAAAAAACTCTAAATTTGTGTTGCAAAACACATATATAAAAAATCATGTTAAAAAACGTTGATTGCCAGAATTGTTCCAAAGATAAAGATTCTATTTTCAATTTATTGAATAAAGAAGAGCGAGAATTGTTTGAAAAGCATAAACAATGTACCGGGTATAAAAAAGGAGAAATAATTTATAAAGAGGGAGATATGCCCGGAGGTTTAATTTGCCTGTGTGCCGGTAAAGTTAAAATTTTCAAAGAAGGTGTCGGAGGCAGAGACCAGATTATACGAATGGAAAGACCTGTTCACTTTATAGGATTCAGAGCTCTTTTTGCCGGGCAACATTATATTGCGTCAGCTGTTGCTATTGAAGATTGCTCATTGTGTTATCTTGAAAAGTCAGTACTTGAAAAATTAATTAAATCAAACGGTAATTTTGCTCTGAAAATAATTAATATTTTAGCTACCGAACTCGGTTTTTCAAATGAAAGAACAGTTTCTTTAACCCAAAAACATATAAGAGGCAGATTGGCAGAATCATTACTGGTTATGATAAATACTTTTGATTTTGAAGAAGACGGCAAAACAATAAAAGTATATCTTTCAAGAGAAGATTTAGCAAATTTATCGAATATGACAACATCAAACGCAATACGAACTTTATCAACCTTTGCATCTGAAGGCGTAATTTCGATTGACGGAAGAAGAATATCAGTTGAAAAACTTGATGAATTAAAAAGAATAAGTAACTTAGGCTAATTTTAATATAATTAATAATTTTCTCACACCTTATAAAACTCAGTTTAATAACTGAGTTTTTTTATTAATTTTACGATTAACAGGTAATAATCTAAATGTTCAACAAATTATACAGTTTATACAAAACACATTTTTATGTTTTCTATATTGCAACACTTGTTGTAATAGTTGCCGTAATGCCCCATTCGAGAGGGTTGTTAAGTTCTTCGCAAATAGGTTTGGCTGTATTATGGCTTTTAGAAGGTAATTTTAAACGTAAATTTGATAATTTAAAGGCTAATAAATCAATACTTATTTTCAGTTCAATATTTTTTATACATATAATCGGAATTATTTATTCCGAAAACATCGGCTATGCATTAAAAGATTTGAAGATTAAATTACCTCTGCTGCTTTTCCCTGTTGTAATAGGAACATCTGTAAAACTCGGATTTAAAGAAATAAAATTAATTGTTACGGTTTTTACAATTTCGTTATTACTAAAAACGATGTACGGCTTAGCTGTTCTTGTCGGCATTACCGGAAAGGAAATAAGTGATGTTCAGGAAATTGCAGGTAAGTTTTCGCATATACGTTACGCATTATTGCTGAATATTGCTGTTTTTTCAAACTTTTACCTTTTCTTTTTTTCTCCCGAAGATGAAAAGCTAAGAATAAAGGTTTTTCAAATTTCAAGCATTATATGGTTAAGTATTTTCTTGTTTATTTTGCATTCGGTAACAGGTTGGGTTATATTTTTTGTATTATTAATATTCACAAGTCTATTTATTGCATTTAATTCATCCGACAAAAAGTTGCAAATAATAAGTATTTTATCTGTTTTAATAATTGCGGGCGGCTCGTTTACATATTTAGCTTATTCTGCAATAAAATTCTATAAGTCTGACTTTGTTGAAGTTGGAAAAATTAAAAATTACACAAAAAGCGGAAATCCGTATGTAAATAATTTTAAAAGTAATGAGCGAGAAAACGGTCATTTTGTAAATCTTTATTTATGTGAGAAAGAAATAAAAGAGGAATGGAACAAAATAAGTGATTTTAAATATGACGGAAGAGATAAAAAAGACCAACCCATAAAATTTACGCTTATAAGATACCTGACATCTAAAAATTACAGAAAAGATAAAGAAGGAGTGCAAGAACTTACCGAGAAGGATATTGAAAATATTGAAACTGGAATTGCAAATTATATTTATGAAAGAAAATATGCTCTATATCCAAAAATATATGAGATTTTATGGCAAACTGAACAATATATGCATGGTGGAAGTCCTGAAAATCACTCTGTTACTCAAAGAATAGAGTTTATAAAAATCGGAAAAGAAATAATAAAGGGAAATCTTTTTTTCGGAGTAGGAACAGGCGATGTAAAAGATGAGTTTTTGAAACAATATGAAAAATCAGCTTCACAATTATCTAAAAAAAACAGACTCAGGGCACACAATCAATACATTACGTTTTTTATTACCTTTGGAATTGTAGGTTTTATATGGATTATTTTTGCATATATATACGCACCGTTAAAAGAACGCAAATTTAAAGATTACCTTTTTCTTATCGTGTTTATTACCATGTCGCTTTCAATGTTAAATGAAGATACGCTTGAAACACAAATGGGAGCAACAATATTTGCTTTTTTCATGTGCTTGTATTTGTTCAGCAATCCTTTGGAAATTTTAAGGGATTCAGATTAATCTTTTTCTTGTTTTTTTAGCTGAATTGCTTTTGAATATTTAAGAAAGGTTTCAAAAGAAATAATAACGGAAATTAAAAATGTTGTGTAACCTCCTAAAAATCCAAGTTTTAAAAAATAGTTTTTAAAGAACCTGAAAGTAGGGTTTACAATTGCTTTGAAAAGCAGATGTTTTTTATTTTTCTTTACTAATTGTTCTGCTCCTATGGTGCTGAATTTATTCACTTGTAATAAATGTTCTTCAATTGTATTAAAAGAATAATGCAACAAGTTTCCTTTCAAATGTTTTTTCTCGACACCTTCTTTCAAAATAACCGTATCATGAGGATTTATACCGCCCCAAGCACCTTTTCTCTTATTCCACAATCTAATTTTCCTGTCAGGATACCAAGCACCGTGTTTTATTTCTTTTCCGCAATAAATATTTAATCTGTTAAAATAATATGCGTCATATTCAGGTTTTTCTTTTATTTTCTTAATTGAAGTGATTAATTTGGAAGATAAAATTTCATCAGCATCAAGCGAAAGTACAAAATCATTTTCGGCAAAAGTTATTGCTCTGTTTTTTTGTTCAATATGTCCGTCAAATTTATGTTTGAAAAATTTTACATTGTAAGATTTGCAAATATCTTCGGTTTTATCCGCAGAAAATGAATCTAAAACAATTATTTCATCTGCAACATCTTGCAATGACAGCAAACATCTTTCGATATTCTTTTCTTCATTAAAAGTTATTATAACAGCCGATAATTTTATCATTTTTAAATATTAATGTTTCCTGCCGGTTCGTATATCTTCCCGGGTAAACTTCTTACCGCTCCTTTAAATTCCATTTCTAAAAGTAAAGAAGAAACTTTGCTCATATTCATATTTAAAGTTTTGCAAATTTCGTCAATTACTATTTTTTTATGTTGAGATAAAACTTTAAAAAGTTCTTTTTCATCTTCCGAAAGTTCAATAAACAAACTTTTTTGATTGATTTTATTATTACTTTGCTCCCAATTTAAAATATATTCAATGTCGGCGGCAGTTTGCAACAAAAAGGCTTTATGAGTTTTAATTAACCAATTTGTGCCCTCTGAATACTTATCTTCGAGCCTGCCGGGAACGGCAAAAACTTCTCTGTTATATGAATTTGCAATATCAGCAGTAACTAAAGAACCTCCTTTTTTTGCAGATTCCACAACAACAGTTGCTTGTGATAAACCGGCAATTATTCGGTTTCTTCTTAAGAAATTTTGTCTTTCAAATTTTGAACCGCTTATAAACTCTGTTATTAATGCTCCTTTTTCTTTAATTTCTGTTGCTGTTTTTTTATGGTTAGCAGGATAAATTTTATCAAAACCGTGAGCAAAAACTGAAACAGTATCTAAACCGTATTTTAATGCTGCTTTATGAGCACATATATCAATTCCGTATGCTAATCCACTTATAATTATTGGATTATGGCTTGTCTCCGATAAAGATTTAATTAAGTTCTCACAAATTTCTTTTCCTTGTATTGTTGCATCTCTTGTTCCTACAATGCTTATAATTTTTCTGTTATTAAAATCAATATTTCCTTTAACAAAAATCATCAAAGGAGCATCCGGACATTGCTTTAACAGAAACGGATAATCTTTATCTAAATAAAATACCGGCTTAATTTTATTCTTTTCAATAAATCTAATCTCTTTTTCAGCTTGTTTTAAAAAACTTTTCCCTTCAATAACTTTAGATGCCGTGAACGAACCGATGCCGGGAGCTTTCATTAATTGGCTTTTTGTTGCTTCAAAAACTTCTTTTACTCCACCGGTATATGAAATTACGCTTTTAGCTGTAACAGGTCCTAAGCCCGGAATTAAGCCGAGTGCAATTTTATATTTTAACAGTTCATTGTTCATTAATTTTTCGCTGCAGGCTAAACAATAACTTTTTTAACCTCATAATTGTCAATAATAAATGCTGAAATTACGTTATTATCTTCTTTTACCGTTTTTATTATTTTTGAATTTCCGTCAAAGTTCAGCAAATTAATTGTTGCCTCATTTGTTTTTGCAGTTGCATTGGATTCGACACTAAACTTTTCTGCTGTTTCTTTTCCGAATTTTTCTTCAAGATATAATTGCCATTTTTTCTCGGCATACTTTAATTTAAATGTTAAGAGCTTCATATGTATTATAATATTTTAGTTTTTAATGTATTCGTATGCTTGATTTCGGTATGCCGGTATAAACCCGGCTTCTGTTATGGCTTCCTGAATTTGTTTTGCGTTAAAACTGTGGTCGGCACCTGCAACCGAAACAACGTTTTCTTCTATCATAATAGATCCGAAATCGTTTGCTCCGGCGAGCAAAGTAAGTTGTCCTGTTGTTTTGCCTACAGTAAGCCACGATGCCTGCATATTTTTTATGTTGGGCATCATAATTCTTGCTAGGGCAAAAGTTCTGATATATTCATCGGCTGTAACGGTATTTTCTATACCCGATTTTTTATTTAATTCCGTTCCTTCGTCTTGGAACGGCCAAGGTATAAAAGTTGTGAAACCTTCCGACTTATCAGGCTTTTCGGCTTGCACTTCTCTTAATTTAACAAAGTGTTCAATGCGTTCGCGATGTGTTTCTATGTGTCCGAACATCATTGTTGCCGAAGTTACTATATTGAGTTTATGGGCTTCACGCATAACATCAAGCCATTGTTCTGCCGAACATTTTCCTCTCGAAACGGTTTTGCGAATTCTGTCAACGAGAATTTCGGCACCGGCACCGGGCAGACTGTCTAATCCTGCTTCTGTAAGTTGTATGAGAACATCTTTGTATGTTGTTTTTGAAATTCGTGCAATATGGTAAATTTCAGCAGGTCCCAAAGCATGAAGTTTTATGTCGGAGTGCATTTTTTTTATATCGGAAAAGAGTTTTTTATACCATTCCAAATCGAGTTTCGGGTGTAAACCACCTTGCATAAGCAGTTGATTTCCGCCGAGTTTTTTCAAAACTTTTATTTTTTCGTTGTATTCTTCGAGGGTGGTAATGTAAACATCAGATGCTCCGGGTTTTCTGTAAAAGTTACAAAATTCGCATTGGGCTATGCAAACATTCGTAATGTTTACGTTTCTGTCGATAATCCAACCGACTTTATTTTCTTTTTCTTTAGGTTGATTTTGTTTTCTTATTTCATTTCCGATAAACATTAAATCGGAAGTAGGTGCATTTTCGTATAAAAATAATCCTTCTTCTGTTGTCAAAAATTCTTGATTTAATGCTTTTTTATATAATGTATTTAAGTTCATTTTATTTTTTTGAGAGGGGCAAAGTTAATATTTGTATGAAAGAGGCAAACAATTTATTTTCCCAAAGCATCTTCAATCAACAAGGTCATAACTTCTTTAATTGTCATTCCGGCTTTTTGTATCATTTGCGGAACAAGACTTTCATCAGTCATTCCGGGAACTGTATTTGCTTCGAGAAACCAAAATTCGTCATTTTTCAGGATAAAATCCATTCTTACAATTCCTTTGCAGTTAAGCAAATCGTATAATTCGGAGGTTATTTTTTGACATTTTTCCGTTAACTCCGGCGATATTCTTGCCGGAATTATTTCCTGCGAAAGACCTTCGTATTTTGCTTTATAATCAAAAAATTCGGCTTCGGGAACTATCTCAATCAAAGGCAGTTTGTATTCTTTTTCTTTTATTTTGAAAATGCCGCACTGTATTTCGTCGCCTTTAATAAATTCCTCTATTATAACTTCATCGCTTTCTTTAAAGGCATTTTCAATTGCCTGTTGCAAGTCTTCTTTTTTCTTAACTTTTGTAATACCGTAGCTCGATCCTCCGGCATTGGGCTTTACAAAACAAGGCAAGCCGACTTGCGAAATTATTCCTTTACTGTTAAAGGTTTTATTTTTACGAATGAGAACCGACTTTGCAATGTTTACTATACCCGAATTTTCCAAAAAAGTATTGCAATAATACTTGTTAAAAGTTAGTGAAGATGCCAAAACACCGCTCCCGGCATAAGGAATGTCGAGCATATCAAAATATGCTTGTAATAAACCGTCTTCGCCCGGTGTACCGTGAATGGCGGAAATAACGAGGTCAAATTTTTCTTTCTGTCCTTTGTCGGAAAATGAAAAATCATTTTTATGAATTATAAGTCCGCAATTAAGGTCATTTATTAAAGTCCATTCGCTGCCTTTTATTTGAACTGTGAAAACATTGTATTTTTCTTTATCAATTTCGTTTGCAACATTTTCTGCCGATTTTAAAGATATAAAAAATTCGGAAGAATTTCCGCCCGCCAATACTGCTATATTTTTTTTGTTTGCCATTCAGTATTTTTTGCTTTTCTAATTTAAACGGTAAAAATATTTATAATTTTTGAAACGGGGTGTATATTTTTAGTTGAAAGTTTTAAGTTTAAGGTTTCTTTATTTACAATAATTTATCAATATTTCATTTAAACTTCTTTTCGGAACATGATGAATGTTATTTTCATCTCGCCAATAGTCGTAATTTCCGTTTTTTGGCATTTTTTCAATAACAACAGTTTCTTTCGGGACACCGAGAGCCAAAACAAGCAGTATTTCAAGGTGTTCGGGAATGTTAAGTTTTGCTCTTAATTTTTGCCGTTGAATTGCTGCTATTGTGCAACCGCCGTATCCTTTTTCAGCGGCACCGAGAAGTATTGATTGAGCAACAAATCCGCTTGCAACATTATGGTAAGCGTTTTTTACTTTCGGAAGTATCGAGTTATCACCCAAAATTATAACGTATGCCGAAGGTTCTTCGCCTTCTTCGGGTTTATTCCAACCGGCTAAAGCACCTGCCCAACTCAATGTCGGAAATATTTTATCGTTAACCTCATCTGTGTTTGAAATTATAAATTTCAACGACTGACGATTTCGGGGCGAAGGTGTCAGTCTTGCCAAATCAATCAATTCTTTCAGTTCGTTTTCAGAAATCTTTTTATCTTGTTCAAAACGACGATAAGTTCTGTTTTGTTTTATTAAATCGTATAGCATTTTAAAAGGAATTAATAAAGTCAATTAATAATAATGTTAAGTCCTCAAATTCATTTAAAGGTAAATTTTCCGGATTATCATTTATGTTGTGATATTCTTTATATTCCCCTAAGGTATAAATAAAAAAAGATTTTACTCCGTTTGCGTAAAAGAAATAATGGTCGCTGTTTGCTGCTGCACCTCTTATTTTTACGGCAGGGAGGTAGTCGTTTTTATTATTTATTTCGGTTAGTTTGTCAAATTCTTTTTTAAAAACTGAACCGTTCACAACTTTGATACCTTTATCTCCGCTGCCGACCATATCAAGGTTTATCAAAAACTTAATTTTGTTTAAAGGAAACAAAGGATTTTCTGTATAAAATTTTGAGCCTAGCAAACCAAGTTCTTCTCCGGCAAAAAACATAAAAACAATATTATATTTCGGTTTTTTTTGCTTTGAGAAATATTTTGCAAGATTAAGCAACATTGCAATTCCGCTGCCGTTATCATTAGCTCCCGGGAAATATGTGTTATAACCCATGTGCCCTAAGTGGTCATAATGGGCAGATAAAACAATGCTTGTATCTGTTTTGCCTTTTATATATCCTATTATATTTTGTGTTTCATAATTTTCAAGGAATCGACTTTCAATATCTAAGTTTGCTGATTTTATATTTTTAAGCAGGGCATTTCTTTTAACTGTAATTAGAGCGAAGTTTTTTTGTTCTTGAGAAGGGACATAAGTAAGATTATTGTCTTCAATTTTTATTACGGCTTTTGCTTTTAATATATTTTTTTGTGTTATTAAATCGTAAGCTTGTGAAAAGCTTTTTCTTTCAATGCCGGCAGTATCAATTATTATAACTTTCTCGGATAAATCTTTATAAATTAAATTTCTGAACTTTATACTGTCGTCAATTATTTTTTTGCCGATATATATTGCAGGAAATTTTCCTTTAACAGAACATGATTTAGAAGAAATAATATAATCAACTCCCGGTATTAATTTTATATTGTTCAGTACAACTTTGTTATTTCCGTATAGGGTATTTGTGTTTAATGTAAATTTTTGTAAATACGTTTTTGAAACGGGCTTTATATGTTTTTTTTTAAGTTCTTTTATAATATATGCCGAAGTTATTTTATCTCCTCCGAAGCCGTATCCTCTTCCGTGAAATTCCTCAGAGCAAACTTTATTCAAGACTTCTTCTGCATATTCTCTGTTTTGAGAAAATACTTGTTGAAAACTTGATAATAATAATATGTAAATAATAAAAAACGACTTCAAAATTTCTTTATTTTTGTCAAAGTTAAAAAAATATGATTTAAATCCACACAAAGTTTTATATCATAGAGGTCGGGCTTTTAATAGAGTTACAAGATGTAATATTTTTTATTTCTTGTTAAAAAATTAAATCAATAAAATATGTTTTTAGAAGAAAAAGTAAGAACGGCAGGTTGGATTGAGGTTATAGCCGGCTCTATGTTCTCCGGTAAAACTGAAGAGTTAATTCGTAGGATGATTCGTGCTAAAATTGCACAGCAAAAAACTATGATTTTTAAGCCTAAAGTTGATACCCGATATTCTGAAAACAAGGTTGTATCTCATGATTCAAAGTCGATTGACTCTACACCTGTTGCAAAAGCTGAGGAAATTTTATATTTAGCCGAAAAGTATGAAGTTATAGGTATTGATGAAGTGCAATTTTTTAGTGATATTTTGGTGGAAGTTTGCAATAAGCTTGCAGACAAAGGAATAAGGGTTATTGTTGCAGGCTTAGACATGGATTTTGCAGGTAAACCGTTTGGTCCTATTCCTAAATTGTTTGCTATTGCTGAGTATGTTACAAAAGTTCATGCAATTTGTATGCATTGCGGGAATCTTGCTCATTATTCTCATCGGCTGTCGGATAGTGACAAACAGTTTTTGTTGGGCGAGAAAGATTTATACGAACCTCTTTGCAGGAAATGCTATAATCAGGTAAATTTATAAAAGCTTAGAAACATTATACCTTGTTCTTCTTATAGAAAAACGTAATATCTCATTTTTTTATTAATTCAATCTCAAATAGTTTCGGCCATTTTTTTCCGGTAACAAATATCCTGTCGGTTTTACTGTCGTATGCAATTCCGTTTAACACATCTGTTTTATTATTATAATCATTCATAGGTAAAATTCCTGTCAAATCAATATATGCTGTAACTTTTCCGTTTGCGGGATTGATTTTTGCTATTTTTTCATATTGATAGATATTTGCATAAATAAAACCGTTAATATATTCTAATTCATTTAGGTATTTAACCTGTCCTTTGTTATCGTATGCTTGAAGCCTGTCAATTTCAGAGTATGACTGTGTTTCAAGTACTGCAATATCTGCTGAGCCGTTAGTCATATATAGTTTCGAATTATCTGTGCATATTCCCCACCCTTCGCCAAAATATGAAAACTCATCCAATAATTTAAATGTTTCAAAATCATATACAAAGCCTCGTTCAGCTTCCCAACTTAATTGAATAATTTTATTGTCAAACAAAACAATACCTTCTCCAAAAATATCTTTAGGGATTGTAAAACTATGGAGAACCTCTCCTGTTTCAAGTTTAACTTTTCTGATTGTTGATTCTCCTTTTAATCCGGTTGCTTCATACAGAAAACCGTCATAGAAGAAAAGACCTTGCGTATATGCATTAACATCATGTTTGTAAACATTCTTAATTTTATATGTATAGTTTTCCGGGGTTATATCTGATAACAAAACTATATTTTTTTGTTTTCTGAAACGCTTATTATTTTTGTTTAATTCAATCTCTATATTATTTTCTCCGACTTTATAACTTGCTGAATTCCATTCGTATTCATTGTTGCCGACATCCAGTTTTGCTGCTTCTTTTTTGTTAATATATAAAATTACTGTGTCGTTATCATCTATTTTGCTTCCTTTTATTGAGATATTAATTATGTCTCCGATTGTGTTTTTTTTGTCGGTCTCAACATTAAGAATGAGCGGATTTTCAACTTTTTGAATATTACTATTGTCCTTAATATTATTGTTCTTCTTTTTATCTTCTGATTTGCATGAGGATAGGGTAATAATAGCTAAAATTGAAAAACTTAAAAATAATTTAAAATAATTCATCTTTTAAATTTAGTTGTTAGATAAGGTTTTTGGGAGATATGTATATTGTTAATTTGCAAGATTTGTCTTTTATATTTTGCCACTTGCCTTTATATTCTAGAATTGCAACATCAGCTGTTTTCATACTTACAAATTTACCTGATAATATTTCTGTAATTGAAGACCATGTCGGATTATGCCCGAATATCATTATGCTTTTTTTTGATTCGTCAACGTCTTTAATTGCTTGTAATATTTCACTTGTATAACCGAAATAAAAACTTTCATTCCAAATTATATCTTTTTTATATCCTGAATTTTCAGCAACCGCTTCGGCAGTCATCTTTGCTCTTAATGCCGGAGATGAAATTATTAAATCGGGGGTTAGTCCCCTTTTTTTAATTTCTTTTCCTATTAAAGGAGCAGCAGACTTTCCTCTGTTATTTAACGGTCTGTCAAAATCTCTGACAGAGCCGTCTGACCAATCAGACTTTGCATGACGCATTATTAATAATTTTTTCATCTTCTATGATTATTAGTACAAAGCTAAAAAGTTTTTTATAATATTATACAGGAAGGTTTATATTTGCAGGCTTTTTATAAATTTCAGAATGCAAAACATACAAATAGATTGGTTTTTTTATACGATTATATTCACGATTATATACGGCGGAGTTAACTTTATGTATAAAATTGCTGCCCATCACAACTGTTCAAGTCATAAGATTATAAAAATATCAGCTATTACAATTTCAATACTTTCTTTAATAATCATAATTATAACAGCCAGTCCGTTTACTAATTTTAAAATGCTATTCTTTTTTGCTCTGATAAATTCATTCTTTTTCGGTATGGGCAGTATTATCAAAATTCAATCACTAAAATATATTCCCACATCATTTGCTTTCCCCATTACAAAATTGAATGCGGTACTTCTTATTATTTATGCTTTAATTCTGTTTAATGACCGACCGACCGTACTTCAATGGGCCGGAATCGGAACTTCAATTTTTGTTCTGGCTTATATCAGTTTCAATATTAAAACTGAAAATAAGAAAACTAAAATAAAAGACAAAAAACAACTGACAGGAATTTTATTTGCCTTGCTTGCAGCTTTTGCAACCTCAATTTCAATGCTTACAGGAAAATATGCATCAACAGAGGTTTCTAAGATTAATTTTATATTTATTTCTTACACAATGGTTATTGTCTATACAGTCATCATTAATAAGTTTGTTATTAAAAAAGACCAAAAGAAAAAGAATTCCGGCTCAAAAAAAGTTATCTTGTTCGGAATTATTATCGGATTATTAAATTTTGCCGGATATTATTTAGTGTTAAGTGCTTTTGCAACAGGTCCTTTATCTTTAATTCAAGGCATTTCTTCAAACTCATTTATTATTCCGATTGTTCTGTCTGTCATATTCCTGAAAGAAAAATTTACATATAAAAATGCAATTGTCGTTGCTCTTTCAATCTTATCAATTATTCTGATAAAAATAGATTTTTAAAATATTTCTTCTGTTTATCATTCATATCTCTGCAAAATAATTAATTTTATATCCTTTTTTATTAAAAAAGAACTAATAATAATGATTATTGAAATAGGTGATTGTATTTTTGAAGGTATATATTCTTCACATTCAATATTTAATAATATTACAAATTTTATTAATGATGAAAAGAATATTGTTTCCCTGGCAGATGATGAAAAATATTTAAGCCCGAATTCAATAATAATATCAGGAGGTTCGCATAAAAATGTAACTTCAATCATTATTAACAGTGAGGAAATAATCATTGATAAAAAAAGTTTTAATAAAAAGGAATTAAAAAAATACAATGCATCAATTGATTTTAAGAACTCAGAATTTAAAAGTATTATTAAACGGGCTGAAATAATTATTAAAGAGAATATATCCGAATTCAACCCTTTAAGTTTGGCTTTCTTGATTGAGGAAAAACTTGAACAAAATTTTGAAACACGTTTTCAAAAAGCATTTGTAAAGCATATTAAATCAGCATGGAAAGAGATAGAAAAAGGTAAAATAATCAGCGGAGTTAAAAAAGTAAAAGGTTCAGGAATGGGTTTAACCCCTTCCGGTGACGATTTTATTACAGGTATATTATATGCCGTTATTTTGATAGGAGAAAGTAAAAATATTGACACTTCAAAAATTAGAAAAATAATATATGAGGCAGCAAGAAGCAATAATGAAATTTCGAGAAATATGATTTACCATGCTTCAATCGGAGCATATTTCAAACAGTTCAAAGATTTGCAAATTGCATTGATAAATAATGATAAAAATATTAAAGACTATTTAATAAACTTAATTGAAATAGGAGAAACATCCGGTTCTGATATGTTAACCGGTTTTTTTCTCAGTTTAAAATATTTAAAAAATAAAATATGATAAAAGGAATAATAAAAAAAGGAGTATATTTTGATTCCGTAACACTAATGATTGTTTCCAAAGACTTGAATAAAATTAAAGGAGTTTCTGACTCATCAGTTGTTATGGGAACAAACGAAAACAAGTCTATTCTTAAAATGGCTGATTTATACCTAAAGATATTTAATGATGCCGACGATACAGACATGTTAATTTCAATTGATGCTGATAATGATGAAGCATTTAACAATGCAATTAAATTTATTGAAGATGAATTAAAAGCAATTAGAAATTCATCTGACGACACTTCTGATTTTGCACCGAAAAGTTTTGAGAGTGCCTTAAAATTAATGCCCGAAGCAAATCTTTCATTAATTTCGGTTGCAGGGAAATATGCTGTTGCAGAAGCAAATAAAGCATTAGGTGCAAACATTAACGTCATGCTTTTTTCAGATAATATTTCGGTTGAAGATGAGCTGAAGATGAAGCAAAAAGCCGTTGAAAAAGGTTTACTGATGATGGGACCCGATTGCGGAACAGCCATAATTAACGGTATTCCGTTGGCATTTGCAAATGTTTGCAACAAAGGTAACATCGGTATTGTTGCAGCATCAGGAACAGGTTTGCAGGAAGTCAGTTCAATCATTACAAATTTGGGCGGCGGAATTTCCCAAGCAATAGGAACAGGCGGCAGAGACGTGAAAAAAGAAATCGGCGGAATCATGTTTATCGAAGCTCTTAAAGCACTCGAAAAAGATGAACAAACAAAAGTAATTACATTAATTTCAAAACCCCCGCACCCGGAAGTTCTTGATAAAATTGCTTCTGAAATTAAACAATTAAAAAAGCCTGTTGTTGCAATATTTATCGGAGCAGATGTAAAAACAATTGCTGCATCCGGAGCAATTCCTGCCGTAAATCTTGAACAAGCTGCTGTTATTTCAGTTGCTATTTCCGAAAACAAAGATTACAAAGAAGCATTAAACAAGCTGAATGCACGACAAGAAAAAAATAAAACTCTCGCAAAAGAGCTTGCAAAAAACAATAGCGGCAAATATATCAGAGGTTTGTACAGCGGCGGAACTTTATGCGATGAAGCACAACTTCTTTTAAAAGACACACTCGGTTTTACATACAGCAATACTCCGTTAAGCGCTGATTATCAACTTTCTGACATTTGGAAAAGCAAAGAACACACAATTATTGATTTAGGTGAAGATGAATTTACAGCCGGTCGTCCGCATCCGATGATTGATTTTTCATTACGAAACAGAAGAGTTGTAGATGAAGCAGAAGATAAGGAAACCGCTGTATTATTATTAGATGTCGTTTTAGGTTACGGCTCAAATTTAAATCCGGAAGCAGAACTGGCACCTGCATTTGAAAAAGCAAAAAAGACAAACCCGAATTTGACAATTATTTGTTCCGTTACAGGCACAGACGAGGATCCTCAAAATAGAGCAAAAGTGAAACAAACTCTGGAAAATACAGGAGCAATTGTTATGAATACAAATGTAGAAGCTGTGGAACTTGCGGAAAGTATAGTATCACTGTTACAATAAATTTAAACCACATAATACACAAAGATTTTTGAAAAGTAGCAACTATGTGAACTTTGTGGTAAATAAAATAAAAATAAAGGAAAAATGGCAATAAACGATATATTTAATAAAGACCTGAAAGTTATAAACACAGGCATAGAAAGTTTTAAAGAAAACATTGAGCACGCAGGAGCGAAAGCTGTCCATGTGGATTGGAAACCGCCCGTTGATATTGACCCGAAAGTTTGGGAAACGATTAATGCAAAAGAAGGTATTATTAATGCAGCGAATGAAAAAGCATTAGAAATTATCCTTAACGGAAAACCGAATTTAATCGGTATGGATTTAGCAAAAAATGTAATTCCCGGTATGAAACCGAATTTAATTTTGCATTCAGGACCACCGATTAAATGGGAAAGAATGTGCGGACCCACAAGAGGTGCAATTATCGGAGCATTAATTTATGAAGGAATGGCAAAAACACCGGAAGAAGCTGAAAAATTGGCTGCTTCCGATAAAATAGAATATGCTCCTTGTCATGAACATGATACCGTAGGACCGATGGCAGGAATTGTATCAGCATCAATGCCGGTTTTTATAATAAAAAATGAGGAATACGGCAACCAAGCATATTGCACTCAAAATGAAGGACTCGGCAAGGTTTTGCGTTACGGAGCTTTCAGTAAAGAAGTTATCACACGCTTAAAATGGATGGATGATGTGATGTATCCGATTTTGAAAAAGGCAATTGAAAGCCTAAAAAAAATTGATTTAAAAAACATTATCGCACAAGCATTGCACATGGGCGACGAAGTTCATAACAGAAACAGAGCAGGAACTTCATTGTTTTACAGAACAATTGCTCCGGCAATTATTAAAACTTCCGATGATAAACAAAACATGGCAGATGTGCTTGATTTCATTAACGGAAATGACCATTTCTTTTTAAATTTATCAATGCCCGCAGCAAAAGCAACTTTGGATGCTGCAATGAATATCCCGAATAGTTCGGTTGTATTGGCTTTATCCAGAAACGGAACTGATTTTGGCATCAGACTTGCCGGAACAGGCGAAAAATGGTTCACCGGGAAAGCTCCTTTACCTGATGCATTATTTTTCCCCGGATTTACAAAAGAAGATGCCAATCCGGATATCGGCGACAGTGCAATTACTGAAACCGTAGGTTTGGGAGGTTTTGCAATAGCTGCATCACCTGCAATTGTACAATTTGTAGGTGGCTCTGCACAAGATGCAGTAAATTACACACTTGCCATGTATGAAATTTCTGTCGGAGAAAATAACATCTATCAAATCCCATATTTAAATTTCAGAGGTACACCGACAGGTATTGATGTCAGAAAAGTTATATCAAAAAACCTAACACCATTTATTGATACCGGAGTTGCACACAAAGACCCGGGAGTCGGACAAGTTGGAGCAGGTGTTTTATCTGCACCGATTGAACCATTTAAAAATGCGATTGTCGGTTTTGCAAATAAGTTAAAATAAAAATGACTCAACAAGCCAATAACATATTCCAAGAAAAGTTAGAATTTACATTTGACAACCAAGAGTTTGTTAAACTAATTTTAAGTAAAAAAAGGAATAAGAATTCTGATTTAAAGAAAGTCACAATTAAACTTTCTAAAATTAAAGAGGATTTAAAATTATCATTCAATTATACACATAACACAAATGATAAAACTAAAAACTTTGAGATTGAAGAAGGAATTTCAAAGATTCAAGAGTTATTAGATACCGAATTTTATAATGCCGATTTATTTACAACAAAAGAAACAATTCAACTATTTACTAACAAGAAAAACAATTCAAAAATAAAAACAACAGAACCTACTTTCACAACTATACCTAATTTGAGTCATGACAAAATAAAGAAAAAAAGAATTTTATTAGAAAACAATCTTTATTTACAAGAACTCGGCATTACAACAAAAAATTTCAAGATAAAAAAAGATATGCACGACAAATATCGTCAAATCAATAAATATCTTGAAATCATTGAAAGTTTGTTGGATTCATTAAAAGAAAAAAAAGAATTAAAAATTGTTGATATGGGTTCCGGTAAAGGATATTTAACCTTTGCATTATATGATTTTTTAAAAAATAGTTTAAATTTACAACCCAAAATTTCAGGTGTAGAATTCAGGGAGGAATTAGTTAAGAAATCTAATCAGCTTGCAGATAAAGCAGGGTTTAAGAATCTGAATTTCAAACAGGGAACCATAAAACAAACCGAAATTGGTAAAATTGACATATTAATTGCACTTCACGCTTGCGATACTGCAACAGACGAAGCAATTTATAAAGGAATTAAGTCAAATGCAGATCTAATAATTGTTGCACCTTGTTGTCAAAAACAAATACGTAAACAATTTAATGTTCAGAATGAAATGGCATCAATCGTAAAACACGGAATTTTAAAAGAACAGCAAGCAGTTATTATTACGGATGGGTTAAGAGCATTGATATTAGAAGCATTCGGTTATAAAGCCAAAGTATTTGAATTTATCTCAACCGAACACACACCGAAAAACACAATGGTAGTCGGAACAAAACATAACAATAAAATACATAAAAACGAAATATTAGAAAAAATAAATGCAATAAAAGATCTTTTCGGGATTGAATATCATCATCTTGAAAAACTGTTAAAAATATGACTTTTGAACATCCGCAGGATTTCAAAACGTCAAATTCAAAAGCATTATAACAAAAAATATTATATAATTTTAAACAAAAGAAAATGAAAGCAGAAGACGTATTAAAATTTATGAGTAGTGCAAAAATCTACGATTTAACACAAAGATTAAGTATTCACACACCACCATGGCCAAGTTATATGCCCTTGCAATTGCAATATTTCAAAAGAATTGCCGGTGCTCACATGGGACAAGGTGCTAACGGTCAGATTATTAAATCAAGCAACCATGTCGGAACACATATCGACGGTGAAATTCACTTTTTTTCAAGCGGAAAAACTATCGGCGATACACCTCTTGATTTCTTCATGGGACAAGCCGCTGTTGCGGACATTTCTGATTTAGTTTCAGATTTCAGCCTTTACACACCGGAAATGATTATGAGTAAAGTTGAAGTTAAAAAAGGAGATATTTTGATAATCAATACAGGCTACAACAGATTCGGGTGGGATCAACCTGAAAGCGATGAGCTTCGTTATTTTGTAAATCATCCCGGACCGTCACCCGAATTTCATAAATGGGCATTGGAAATGGAAATTAAATGGATTGGTGTTGATGCCGGAAGTGCAGATCATCCGATGAATACAATTATCAGAGATTGGCATCCGAAAGCATTCGAAAAAGCAGAAGCAAAACTAATAAAAGATTATGGTAAAACTTGGGACGAAATGTTCCCTCTTGATGAGTATTATCAAGTTATGCACTTAAATTTATTCCCGAAAGGTTTAATTCATGCAGAAAACCTCGGAGGAGAGATAAACAAAGTCAGTAATAAACGTGTTTGGATCGGTTTATTCCCCTTAAAAGGAATTGAAATGGAATCCTCAATGTGCCGTGTTATTGCTATTGACGGAGACGAATAAAAAAGCAGGCAGTAGGCAGTCAACAGTTTTTCGTTTACAATAAATTAAACGAGAAACTGTTAAACTGCCGACTGTGGACTAAAAATTACAGAAACGGTATTGCAGAACAAAACACTTTACAAAATATTAAATTAGGTCATCACATAACACTATCAATCATGCCTATATCACACGAATTTGAATATTTTAAACCAAAAAACATAGAGGAGGCAGTTAAACTGTTAGGCAAAAATCCTGAAAATACAAAAATAATAGCAGGAGGAACAGATTTAACGGTACATATTAAAGAAGATGTTATTGCACCGGATATTCTTATTGACATAAAGGCAATTCCGGAATTTAAGGATATTTCTTTTAAAAATAATATTTTGTCGCTCGGAGCAAACGTAACTTTTTCTGAAATTGAAGAAAATGAACTTATAAAAAATAATTTCAGAGTTCTTTGGGAAGCTGCATCAACAGTTGCATCAATCGGTGTTCGTAACAGAGCAACTTTGGCGGGAAACATTTGTTCGGCGGTTCCTTCTTTGGATTCTGCACCGGCACTATTTCTTTATGATGCTGAAATATATGTTAAAAGTGCTGAAAATAAACGAATTATTCCAATTGAAGATTGGTTTACGGAACCTAAAAAACCTTCATTGAGAAATGATGAAATTCTTACAAAAATTGTTTTAAAATTTCCTGAAACGAAATCTGCAAGTTGCTATAAAAAACTTGGGAGATATAAAGGAGAAGATTTAGCACAAGTAGGCATGGGAGTTTTAGCATTAGAAAATAAGCAATACAAAATTGCCGTTTGTGCCGTAGGACCGGTTCCGAAAACAGCTAAAAAAACAGAAGCGTTTCTGAACGGAAAAGAATTAACAGAAGAAAATATCAAGCAAGCACAAGATATACTTACAACTGAAATTTCTCCGATAACAGATATAAGAGCAACAAAAGAATACAGAACACATATTGCAAAAGTAATGTTAGAAAGAGGATTAAAAGAAAGTGTAGCTTTACTGGAAGGTCAAAAAGTTAAATCTGATCCGATACTGTAAACCTTGCAGGGTCGACAGACCTGCAAGCGTTTATTTAAAAAGAAATGTTTTAAACAATTTACGCTGTGAGGTTAAAAAAACACTCACAGGAAACAAAAATGGAAATTAAGCAACCTATTACATGCGGAAATTTTTTTCATATCTATAACAGAGGTATTAACAGTTGTGTTATATTTAAGAATAAAGAAGACTTTTATCATTTTTTAAAGTTATATAAGATTTACTTTGCTTCTGTTGCAGACACTTTTGCATGGTGTTTAATGTCAAATCATTTTCATTTACTTGTGAAAATAAAAGAATATAACGAGATAGCTTGTTTAAAACCCGAAAATAAAGATTTTAAAGGTTCCAGAAAATGGGAAGTGTTTTTTCCTGACGAAAGTTATTCTGATAAAAAATTATTAAAATTAAAAAAACCTGTACCGGAAAAACAACTTTCACATTTATTTAATTCTTATGCAAAATGGTATAATAAAAAGTATAATCGAACAGGTAAATTATTCGAGACACGTTTTGAAAGAATTTTAATAAATAATGAAAAATATTTAAAGGATTTGATTTTTTACATCCATAATAATCCTGTTCATCATAATGTAGTAGGAAAAATTGATGAATACAAATGGACTTCTTATATGACAATTTTATCAGATAAAAGGACAAATTTAGAAAGAGAAACAGTAATAGATTGGTTTGAAGATATTGATAATTTTAAATATTATCATAACAGAAATAGTGAATTAAATGAAATTGAAAATTTACTTTTAGAATAGAACCTTGCAGCGTCGTTAGACCTGCAAGCGTTAGCGTTTGCAAATAATAAAAACAGTTTTTAATTTTCGCTATTATCAAAATAAAATATTTACGCTGTGAGGTTCAAAGAACACTCACAGGAAAACATTACAAACAATGAAAAAAATATCTATAAATTTAAACGGAGAGGTTCGTTATATTTATGTAGAGCCTAATGACGTTTTACTCGACGTTTTACGAGATAAATTGGGAATTAAAAGCCCGAAATCCGGCTGTGAAAGAGGAGATTGCGGAGCATGTGCTGTATTAATCGACGGCAAAAGCGTACGTTCTTGCCTGGTTCTTGCCATTGAAGTTGACGGACAAGAAATCACAACCATTGAAGGCTTATCAAAAAACGGGTTAACACCCTTGCAAGAATCATTTATAGAGCATAATGCTTTTCAATGCGGCTTCTGTGCTCCCGGTGTAACAATTTCCGCAACCGAATTATTGAATAAAAATCCGCAACCGAACAGAGAAGAAATTCAAGAAGCCATAGCCGGAAACTTATGCAGATGTACCGGTTACGAATCAATTATTGAGGCAATTGAAAAAATTGCAAAAAAATAACAGCTATGAAAGAATACAAATACATAGGAAAACCCGAAATCCGTATAGACGGAAAAGAAAAAGTATCAGGAGCAGCAATTTATACAGACGATATTAATTTCGGACCCGATTTATTATATGCCTTTATTGTTGAAAGCCCGTATGCTCATGCAATGATAAACAGCATTGATACTTCCGAAGCCGAAAAACATCCCGAAGTTTTAGCGGTTGTAACAGGTAAAGATTTTCCGTATAAATTCGGTCTTTATATGCAGGACAGATTTATTTTTGCACAAGATCGTGTAAGATTTATAGGCGAGCAAGTTGCCGCCGTAGTTGCCAGAAACCCGAAAGCAGCAAAAAAAGCGGCAAAATTGGTAAAGGTTGATTATACAGAAATCCCCGCTGTAATAGATCAAATGGAAGCCATAAAAGAAGGCTCCGATTTACTGCATGAAGACCTTGAAAATTACGACCATGTCCCTTGGTTTTTTCCGAAACCGAAAACAAATATTGCCCACTGGCGAAAAATTCGTAAAGGCGAAACACAAAAAGGTTTTGATGAAGCTGATTATATCTTGGAAGACACCTATGACGTTCCCCGATATGCACATTGTGCGATTGAATACCATGCTGCAACCGGTTTATATGACAAATCAGGACGGCTGACAATTTGGGCATCATCACAATCTCCTCATACTCAAAGGCATCTGTTTGCAGAAGCACTTAAGCCGCTTGGTTTTACTCATAAAGATGTTCGCGTTATAGCTCCTCACGTGGGCGGTGGTTTCGGTTCAAAAGCCGGAGTAACAATGGAAATTCTTGCAGCAGCAATTGCAACAAAAGTACAAGGTCATCCTGTCAGAATTATGTGGTCACGAGAGCAAGAATTTTATAACACATACCAACGTCTCGGCGTAAAAACTTTCTTAAAAATAGGTGTTAAAAAGAACGGAAGAATAACAGCATTAGACCATAAAATTTATTGGGATGCAGGTGCTTATGTTGAATACGGAGCAAATGTCGTTAATGCCGTCGGTCTTTCGGCAATCGGACCTTACAATATTCAAAATGCTTCAATCGATTCTGTTTGCGTTTACACAAACCTGCCTCCGGGCGGTGCATACAGAGGTTTCGGTTATTCCGAATTTCTTTTCGGCTTGGAATCACACATGACAAGAATTGCCAAACATCTCGGGATTGATACGATTGAAATTCGCAGAGTAAACGCCATACGTGAAGGCGATAAAACCGCATACGGTGCAAACATGAACCCCAACGGTTTGTTAAAAGCCATTGATGCCGTTGAGAAAGAAATCGAATGGCATAAAGAATATAAATCATCCGATCCGAATAAAGTTATCGGTAAAGGTTTTTCTCTGTTGTGGAAAGCTCCGGCAATGCCGCCTAATGCATCATCATCTTGCTTTTTGAAGTTTAACGAAGATGCAAGTATAAACCTTCTCGTTTCCGGAATGGATATAGGCCAAGGTTATTTAACCGTTATGGCACAAATTGCCGCTGAAGTTCTCGGAGTTCCGCCTTCAAAAATCAGAACTGAAAACCCTGATACAGACCGTAATCCGTATGAATGGCAAACAGTGGCTTCTCACATTACTTGGGGAAGCGGAAATGCAGTAAAAAAAGCGGCCTTAAACGCTCGCGAACAAATTTTTGATTTGGTTGTCAGAACAAAACATCTGCCCAAAGATTCTCTTTATCTTGAAGATGAAAAAGTTAAGTGTACACAAAACCCTAACTTTGAACTTCCGTTAAGAGAATTTGTTATTGCCGGTATTCAAATGAGCGACGGAACTTTTAAAGGCGGGCCTATTCTCGGAAAAGGAACTTTCTTACCGGAATTTTCCACCGCAAAATCTAATCCCGAAACCGGACAAGGCGGACATCCTAATGTGCACTACACAACCGGTGCAGCGGCAATGCTCCTTGAAATTGATAAGCAAACCGGCAAAATGAAAGTATTAAAAGCCGTTGAGGCAATTGATGCAGGAAAAGCATTAAACCCTGACTTGGTTAAAGGACAAATTATAGGCGGGCTTGTACAGGGCTTAGCAACAGTACTTTATGAGGACATGAGGTATGGTGATAAAGGAAAATTGTTAAATCCTAATTTTACCGATTACAAAATTCCGACGGCAAAAGATATTCCCGAAAAAATAGTTCCTATAATAATTGAAGTTCCGCAACCCGACGGGCCTTTCGGAGCAAGAGGTGTGGGCGAACACACCATGCTTCCGGCAGCACCTATGGTTGCAAATGCTGTTGCAGATGCACTGGACGTCAGAATAAAATCAATGCCGGTTACGGCGGAGAAAATTGTTTTGGCTTATTTGGAGAAGAAAAATAACAGAATGTTGAAATAGATGAAAACAACAAACCCAACCAAAGAACAAATTCAAAGCACTAAAAACCGGAGAACATGACAAAAAAATATCTGAATTCTCTTGGAAATACCACGAAAAAGAAACCCTGTTACATAATTGAAAGAGAAGCAAAAGTCACAACAAAAAACGGATAAAAAATTACATTTTCAAAAGGCAGTTAGGTTGAATTTTAAAAAGAGTTAAAATGTATTTGTAAAATTACAAAAGATATTAAAAAAAAATGCTCGGATAAGAACTTTTTGCATGAAATCTAAAACTCTCATATCCACACTTTTAATTAGGGCTTGCTGAAAAGTTCACAGGCACATTAGATTTCAAGTTTCTCGTTTGAAGTCGTATATAAATACTGCGAAATAAGAGAAATTTGAAAGATAGTGTGCCTGTGGGCAGCTAAAATATTTTACACAAGTGCAGGGAAATAGGGTGAAATGAATAAAGACCTTGCACTTGTATATGTAAATAATCTTATAAATGACTGAAAAATAAATATATTAGCGTTTTTCAGCAAGCCCTAATTATTGCAATATTTTTGCTGAGTTTTAATTTAAGAACAAACGGTGACTGGAAACTTGTAAAAAATAAAGACGGAATAAAAGCATATACAAGAAAAGTTGAAAATTCCGATATAAAACAAGTAAAAGTAACAGCAAATGTTAAAAGCAATTTAACGGCATTAGTTGCAATTGTCAGAGACGTAAGTTCTCATACAAGATGGATATATAGATGTGAAACAGCAATAAATTTAAAGACGGTCAGCGAAACAGAACACTATTATTACAACGAATCAGAAGCATCTTGGTCTGTAAGTAATCGAGATATTATAACACATGCTGTTATTAGGCAAGATGCAAAAACGAAAATTGTTACTATTAGTTCAACAGGTATGCCGAATTTTATCAGAAATATTGACGGAATTGTTCGAATACAAAAACTAAATGCCCAATGGAAATTTACTCCGGAACCAAACGGGACTGTTGATATTGCATTTACACTTCTTATTGACCTCGGAGGAGACCTGCCTGCATGGATTGTTAATATGGCAATTGCCGGCGGACCTTTTGAAACCGTAAGAAATATGAAAACTGAAGTTCAAAAAGCAAAGTACCAAAATACAAAGTATGGTTTTATAAAAGAATTGAATTAGTGTCCGGTAAAAAATAACTTTTATTTGAATTACTCTAAAACATAACCAAATATAATTAACCTTACCCGAAAATATTTACAAGAAATTTTAAATACAATAAGTGAATTATTATTAAATTTGTACAAATTCAAAAAATTTACACTTATGAAATTTCTAAAAAGTATGCTATTGATTTTTAATTTAAAATCAATTATTGTGATTACTTTGGCTATGGCCTCAACCTATGCCTGTATATATTTCGATTACAAAGCAAATTTCCCGTTAACATTAGTCGGAATTGCTGTTGTATTTCCGATTGTATTTTCGATTAGCGGAGCCTATAAACGAAGAGAAGATGCGTTGAGACTATACGGAACAATTAAAGCTCACGGAAGGGCACTATATTATGCTTCAAGAGATTGGGTGCCGGATGAAGATGACAAATATCAAGAGAAATTAAAAGGCTTATTAAGTGAATTTCTAAAAGGTTTAAGAGATTACTTTCAGGCAGATAATGAAGCAGAGAGGGATGAAAAAGAAAAAAATATTTATAAAGTGTTCACAAAGCTTTCCTTATTTATAAAGCAATATAGAGACAGAGGACTGGCAAGCGGCGAAGTTTCCAGATCAAACCAGTTCCTCAGTAAAATAATTGATGCATTTGAGAGCATCAAACATATTTATCAATACAGAACCCCGATTACTTTAAGATCTTACAGTAAAATATTTGTAGTATTAGTGCCGATTGTGTACGGCCCTTATTTTGCTCATATCAGTAAAGACATTACAATGTGGCTGGCTATGATAATGCCTATTTTATTCAGCATTGTTTTAGTAAGTTTAGACAATATTCAAGACCACCTTGAAAATCCTTTTGATCAAGTCGGTGAAGATGATGTGAAAATCAATGCAGAGAAATTTGTAGAGAATCTTGAATATTATAAAGATTTACCGGTTGTTTAATTCGAATTACCCAATTAAAAATTCCGGTTCCGACAGTTTAATTTTTAGTTTGCTTATTATTTTTTTCAGGGAAGGAAACAGAAACTGTATTAGTCTGACATCAATTTCACAACAAATCAACAGTATAGAAACTTTTGCAACATTAACAAAAGGTTGTAATATCAAATGATTAAGATTGGTCATTACCTAATAATGAAGATGTGCCTGTGGGCAGCTAAGGCATTTTACACAAGTGCAAAGGGTTAAGTGAATTAAAAACCTTGCACTTATATATGCAAAAGGTCTTGTAAGTAACCGAAACATAAATGTATTAGTGTTTTTCAGCAAGCCCTAAGATATTACATACTATTTTCTTCTATTTTTGTCAAAATATTTAAATAAAAGATATGAACCAAACAGTAGAATATTTTAGAAACCAAATAGGAAAAGTTATTGAACACACACCATCAGCAGTCGGTATGTGGTTAAAGCCTGTATTAAGAGAAGTTCGTGAAGGCAGCCTTACAGCTGAAATAGTTGTGAGAGAGGAAATGACAAATCCTATGAAGATGTTGCACGGCGGAATTATTGCATTAATTTCAGATGAAACAATCGGTGCTGCTATTGCAACATTAGAGTTGTCTGATTTCTTTCCGAGTGTAAATTTACATACTGATTTTCTTTACGGTGCAAAATTAGGCGAAACAATTACGGCAAAAGCTGAGATTATAAGAAGAGGAAAAAATATTATAAACACAGAGTGCCGTATATATAATTCAGATAATAAACTGATTGCAAAATCAACTTCAAACAGTATTAAATCTAACGGAAAATAATGAATAATTGCAATTATAAATATAAAAACAAACCGGGTAATGTTCGTTACCCCTGAATCTTTTTGTAGTATTCTTTAGATGCTAAGCAACTGTATCAAATATTATATATTTAGTTAGTTTGAACATTTTGCTCATATTCGGTAGTTGCTAAACACCTCAATAATCATTATTCAATAACTTGCACTGAGCTAAGTTGAAGTGCCTCTAAACAAACAAAAAATGTCGTATATCATAACAGGAGCAAATTTAACCATAGAAGATGTTGTAAATGTTGCTCGAAATAATCAAAAAGTGGAATTACATCCGGATGCTTTGGAACGAATAAAAGTTTGCAGAGCAATGATTGAAAAAAAGATTGAAGCCGGCGAAATCATGTACGGTGTAAATACCGGAATAGGCGAATTTTCAGAAACTATTCTCAACGATGAACAGGTAAAAGAGTTTCAAAAGTATTTAATTTATAATCATGCAGCGGGTATCGGTGACCCTATGCCTATAGAGTATGTAAGAGGTGCAATGCTGGGAAGAATAAATGTTCATGCACACGGTAATTCAGGTATTCGCCCTGAAATAACTCAAACTTTGGTAGAATTATTGAATAAAGGTGTAACTCCTTATGTTTGTCAAAAAGGTTCAGTTGGTGCATCGGGTGATTTGGCTCCGATGTCGCAAATTGCTTTATTGATGTTGGGCGAAGGAGAAGCTTATTATAAAGGTGAGTTAATGTCCGGAAAAGAAGCAATGGATAAAGCAGGAATACCTGTTCCGGGACTAAAAGCCAGAGACGGACTGGGAACAATTAACGGTTCAAATGTTTTAACCGCCATGAGTGCAATCTTTTTATATGATGCAAATAACTGGTTAAAACAAGCCGAAATTGCAGCAGCTATGTCGTTGGAAGCTCTTAAAGCAAATATGAAACCTTATACATCCAGGTTACATGAAGTGAGAGGTTTTAAAGGTGCCGTAAGAAGTGCAAAAGCAATTAAAAAGTTAGTTGCAGAAGGTGACTTAGTTTTGGAAAAAGTAGCCCATAAAGTGCAAGATGCATATTCCATGCGTTCAACTCCGCAGGTTATCGGTGCAGCACACGATGCTATGGCTTATGCACGTTCACAAGTTGAAATTGAATTAAACGGAGTAGGAGATAACCCGATTTTCTTTCCGGAAGAAGATTTACAAATATCGGGTGCAAATTTCCAAGGTACGCCGGTTTCTGTTCCTATGGATATGGCAGGCATGTGTATTACAATGATTTCTGTTTTATCTGAAAGACGTATGAATCGATTAAATAATCCTGCTTTAAGTGTTGGCTTACCACCGTTTTTAACAAAAGGTGCAGGTATGTTCTCCGGTTTAATGCTGAGCCAATATACAGCAGATATGCAAATTACGGAGCAAAGAATTTTATCTGCTCCGGCAAGTATCCTTTCGATTCCGGCAGCCGCCGACCAAGAAGATTTTGTATCTATGGGAATGAATACAGCAATTAAAAATTTCCAAATATTGGATAATGCTTACGGTATTCTCGGAATTGAATTTATGGCAGCAGCACAGGCTCTTGATTTCAGAGAATATAAATTCGGCAGAGGAGTTGCAAAAGCTAAGGAGGTTATTCGAAGATATGTTGAGTTTTTAGATATTGACAGACCTTTATATAAAGATCATACAAATATGAAAGAACTTGTAAAATCTTGTGAGATTTTGGAAGAAGTTGAAAAAGAAATCGGTTCTTTGGAATAAAGCAATAAACAACTGTGCTGTATTTCTTCAATATGGCACAGTTGGGGAGTTGTTTCTTAATTTTGCTATAATCTATTCTTGAATATTGGTTCTTTAATGTTCAAATTGAGACAACTCTTACAAAGACACCTTTTTCTCTTTATTAACAATGGGCAATAAAATAATAGAAGCAACACCTACAATTATCATCATAATTGTCATTGAGCCGTGAGTTGCAAGTGCAAAAACATATCCGTCTGATTTGCTGACACCAAAAACAAAAAGTGTTTCTATTACTGCAATATGCCAGGAACCTATTCCTCCGGGTGACGGAAAAACCATCCCGAAAGCAGACATTACAAATACAGTTAAACCTGCCGTTACAGTTAAATTTTCAGTAAAATCAAAACTCCAAAAAATAATGTAAATCATTAAAAAATACATTCCCCAAATAAAAACAGAATGAAATATAAATTCAAACTTTCTTTCCATTTTTAATATTGTTTTAATGCCTTCGGCAAATTGAGAAAAGATGTGTCTTATTTTTTTATATATTTTTAATTTTTTAATTTTTGTTCGATAAACAAACAACAAAACAAAAATTAAAATAAAAAAGCCTGCAAAAATCACTAAAAAAGGAACGGATGATAATATTCCTTCAATTTTAGATTCGAATTCTGAGTTGCTGAATAAATTAATAATTACTTTCATTTGAGACAAAAGAACAATTGCCAACAAAATAAATAACATAATAAAATCAATAACCCTTTCAATAAAAACAGTTCCGAGTAATTTTGTAAAAGGTATTTTTTCTGTTTTGCTCATTACACCGCATCTTACAACTTCTCCGGAGCGAGGAATTGCCATATTTGATAAATACATTATCATTACAGAAAAAAATGAGTTTATTGTTCTCGGTTTAAATCCCAGCGGTTTAATTAAAATATTCCAGCGTATTGCTCGGCTTAAATGACTTAAAAGACCTAAAATTAACGATATAACAATCCAAGTATAGTCGGCTTTTAATAAAGCTATTTTTGTTTTTTCCCAATCTTGGTCTTTTGACACCCATATAAAAATACCGATGCCTACCGAAAAGAAAATAATTATTTTAAGTATATTTTTGAGTTTCTTATTCATATCAATTTGAAACTACAAAAATATTTTTTTATTACTTAAGAAAGAATTTAGGTGTAGTTTTTTTTAATATTGAAGACATTTTAAAGTAATTCGGGGTCATACTTAAGTGTTTTCATAACCATGTCTTTATATGTTCTTCCTATGGGAAGTTCGGTATTATTAATATTTATAATTCGAGAATTGAATGACTTAACTTTAGCAACAGAAACCACGAATGACTTATGAATTCGAATAAATTCATGGTCTTTGAGTTTTTCTTCAATTTTACTTATGGGAAGTTTTGTCATTACTGACTTTTCAAGTGTGTGAACTTTGATATACTCCCTAAAACTTTCGAGATACAAAATTTCATCTAAAAATATTTTATGTATTGTTTTGTCTTCATTAAAATATACAAACTGTTTTCCCGTTTTACCGCCTTCATCAAATATCTGTATTTCTAATCCTTTTTGCTGTTTGTAATATTTATTAATTGCTTTGTAAAACCGGTCGAAAGAAACGGGTTTCAAAAGATAATCAACAATATCATATTCATATCCTTTTAAGGCATAATCACGATATGCGGTAATAATAATAACTTTCGGTTGTTGCTTTAAAGATTTAAGGAAATCGAAGCCTGATACTTTCGGCATTTCAATATCCAAAAAAATCAAATCAACATTTTTTTCGCGAAGTATTTTATCTGTTTCGATAGCATTACTGCATTCTGCAACAATTTCAATATCTTTAAAACTTTGCAGATGGTTTTTTATTACTTTTATTGCTAACGGTTCATCATCTACTATTATACACTTTGTTTTCATTATTAATCTTTTTTCAAAGTTAATGAAATTTAAATTAATATTGAAAAAAAATGACAATTAGTTGAACAGACCTAACGCTCTGTTTAACATCACGTTCAAGTTATTCGTAGAATTATGAGATTATTGCCTAATTTTTATTCAACAGTTACTGATTTAGCCAAATTTCTGGGTTGGTCAACATTGCAACCTCTCATTACCGCAATATGATAAGACAAAAGTTGTAAAGGGACAACAGTAAGCAAGGCAGAAATTGCTTCGTGAGATTTAGGAACTTCAATAACATGGTCTGCCATACCTCTTATAACTTTATCCCCTTCTGTTACAACGGCAATTACTTTTCCGTTTCGAGCTTTCACTTCTTGAATATTACTTACAATTTTATCATAAGAATTATCTTGGGTTGCAATTACAACAACCGGCATATTTTCATCTATTAAAGCAATTGGTCCGTGTTTCATTTCCGCAGCAGGATAGCCTTCGGCATGAATGTAAGAAATTTCTTTAAGTTTTAAAGCTCCTTCAAGTGCAACAGGAAATAAGAAACCTCTTCCCAAGTATAAAAAGTTGCTTGCATCTTTATATAATTCTGCAATTTCTTTAATTAACTTATCCGATTTTAAGATTTCCTCAACTTTACCGGGAACATCTGTAAGCTCTTTTATCAGCTCTAAATTTTCTGTTTCGGAAAGACTGTTGTTTGCTTTCCCCAAAATCATAGCCATCATTGTAAGAACAGTTACTTGTGCAGTAAATGCTTTTGTAGAAGCAACTCCTATTTCCGGTCCGGCATGAGTATATACTCCTGCATGAGTTTCTCTCGGAATACTGGAACCAACCACATTACATATACCCAATACAGTTGCTCCTGCTTCTTTTGCAATATTTATTGCAGCTAATGTGTCAGCAGTTTCTCCGCTCTGACTTATTGCAATAACAACATCCTCTTCAAAAATTATCGGTTTTCTGTATCTGAACTCTGAACCGTATTCAACTTCAACAGGTATTCTTGCAAAGGTTTCAAACAAATATTCAGCAACTAATCCTGCGTGCCATGAAGTTCCGCAAGCAATAATAATTATTCTTTTTGCTTTTTCAAGCTTCGGCATAACTTCGTGCAACCCTCCCAGCCTTATTTCTGAGAAATCTGCTGCTACGCGTCCTCTGAATGTATCAAGAATAGATTTCGGTTGTTCAAATATTTCTTTAAGCATAAAATGCTCATATCCGTTTTTTTCAATTGAACCTATATCCATTGTTAATTTTTGAATTAAGGGTTCAAGCTTATCATTATCAATAGTTTTTAGAGTCAGTTCATTTTTTTTAATTACAGCAACATTATCATTGTTTAAATAAATAACGCTGTCTGTATATTCAATAATAGGTGTTGCATCTGATGCAATAAAATATTCACCGTCTCCTATTCCTATAACCAAAGGGCTGCCCTTTCTGGCTGCAATTAGTTTATCCGGTTCATCTTTTGCAATAATTACAATGCCGTATGCTCCTATAACTTTTGATAGGGCAAGTCTTACGGCTTGTTCGGCATCAATACTTCCTTTTGCTTTTATATATATATATTCTATTAGGTTTGCTAAAACTTCTGTATCTGTCTTGCTGACAAAGCTGTAACCCCTGTCTTCAAGTCTTCTTTTTATCCGAGAATAATTTTCAATAATTCCGTTATGAATAACTGTAAATTTTCCGTTTTGAGAAGTATGCGGATGTGCATTCGCATCATTAGGTTCACCGTGGGTTGCCCAGCGAGTATGCCCTATACCTATTGTTCCTGTTGCATCATTGTCTTGAACCATATCAACAAGATCCTGAACTTTACCTTTTTTCTTATAAATCTTTGTAGAACTCCCGACAATTGCAACTCCTGCAGAATCGTAACCTCTGTATTCTAATCTTTTTAAACCGTTAATTAATATTGGGTAAGCATCTCTATCTCCGATATAACCGACAATTCCGCACATAGTTTTTAGTTAAATTAATAAAGAGATTTTTAAAGTTTGGAAAAAGTAATGTATAGTTTCATCCTGTCTGAATGATTTCCGGTTGTTATAACAGAACGTTCAAAGTTAGAACTTCCGGAGTAGGCAAAAAGTAATAATCCGTTGTTTTCAATTTTCCCGTCTAATATATCTCTAATATATCCTCCTATTTCAAAACTGTAAGAGTTTTCATTTACAGCTACACCTATATACCCACCGGTTGCAGATGTATATTCCGGCAATAAATAATATTCATTCTCAGGATCGTATCCCGCCAACATCATATCTTTTATTACAGGATAATCCGGCTCGCTTGTTAATGAAGAAGGTGCGGTATTAATTACAAGTTGTGCTCGGTAAATTGCTATATCTCCTAATTCATTCAATTGTTCAATAAAGGGAAATATAATCTTTGTTCTTAAACCGCCCATTGCTTGAACATAGGCAACAGAATCTTGCAAAGAAGTTTCATCTCCTATTTGACTATAAAAACTTGTAGTGCTATAATCATGCTCAAACATATTAAATCTTACATTTGAACTTAAATCAGCAGAAACAATAAATGTGTCTTTTACTGCCCCAAGGCTTGAATAAACAGTTATAACAGACTCTTCCCTTAAATCAATTTTTAAAATTGTTCCGTCATTATCCTGAATTTCAGAAGTAACATATATTCCTTTTAAAAAACTCTTAAAATCATCATTTGTAGAAATATCGTCAGGCACAGATTGAAACTCATCAGCAAAAGCTTGGGTTAATTCAATATCAATTGTACGATTTATTGTGTCAAGGTTTACAGCTTTTTGTCCTATTATTGTTCCGTCTAAGAAATCAACAGGGTCATAATCAGCAAAGTATGTTGAATCTTCATAAATAATAACCGGTATTCTGTACAATTTAATATTATGTACTCCGGAAATGTTTCCGTAATAAGGTGTAACGGTATCTAATGTTAATGTCAAAACAACTTTATCTATTGAATAACTTGAAGTGTACTTCGGGTCATCAACCAATCCGTATTGACAAACAAAGCCGGCTTTAGTATAACCGAAAACAGGATCTATATACTCCCCGAAAAGAAGTTTGCCAACATTATTTGTTGACATTGAATCCATTAAGAGAGTATATACTTCTATTGAAGTAGTATCAATAATATTTATATCAAGAATGTCATCTTCGGGTAAAACATCAATCCCGATATCTGTTTTTGTTTCACATGATGTAACAGACAAAAAAATTCCTGCTACAATAAAATATATGATTTTTTTCATTATTTGCTTTTAAAAGATATTGTGTATTTCAAACGAATATTAAACGTAAAAATAATTTATCCGGTATGTATAGAAAAGATTTAACTTAATATGGAGTTATAAAAATCATTATAAGCATTCAAGTATTCATCTTTGTTGTGGTAATTTAAGAAATCTTTCTTTGAAGATTTAACATATTTTGATAAATTACCGTCAATCTCTTCGTTTCCTTGAATAACAGCATCTGAATAATCTATTGCCATTTTTTGAAGATTTAAATAATTTGCCGGTGATAACTTTTTAATATCAGATTGTTTAATACCGTCATACTCTAATTTCTTTTTAACAGAACTGCTGAGGGTACCTTCAAATGCATCATTATAAATTGAATAAATTACTTTTGAGTTTTCAAAAAGAGGATCGTCTTTATATGATTTCTTTATGAATAAGGGTACAAGTGCCGACATCCATCCGTGACAATGAATAATATCGGGAGTCCATCTTAACTTTTTAATAATCTCAATCGCACCTCTTCCGAAAAAAATCATTCGTTCATCATTATCCTCAAACAACTTTCCTTCATCATCCGTAAGAATTGCCTTTCTTTTGAAAAACTCTTCATTGTCAATAAAATAAACTTGCATCCTTGCTTGTTGAATCGAAGTTACTTTGATTATTAAAAAATGATCTGTATCATCAATTATTACATTCATTCCTGATAACCGGATAACTTCGTGCAACTGGTTTCTTCTTTCGTTAATTGTTCCGAAACGAGGCATAAATACTCTTACTTCCTTTCCTTTTTCTTGAATTCCTTGTGGCAAATATCTGCTGATATATGACATTTCTGTCTCGGGTAAGAAAGGCATTATCTCCTGAGAAATATATAGAATTTTTTTATTTTCCATAAAAAAACAACACTTGGGGTTTGTATAATTCTGCAAATATACAATAATTCCTGTTTTTTATCAATACTAATTATAAAAACCTATTTTTTTTCTTATTATTGCAAAATACAATAAGTATCAAACAAATAGATAATTCTTATGTTCAAAGCAAGAACTGTAAAGGAGTTAAACAAAGTACTCAAAGAACTGAAAAGCAATGAAAAACAAATCGGTTTTGTTCCTACAATGGGTGCATTACACCACGGACATCTTTCTCTTATAAAATGTTCAAAAGAAAATAATGATATTACAATAGCCAGCATATTTGTTAATCCGACTCAGTTTAACAATAAAAATGATTTAAAAAAATATCCGAGAGAGGAGCAACAAGACATTATAAAATTAGAACAAGCGGGATGCGATATTGTTTTTATTCCTTCGACAGAAGAAATGTATCCCGGTAAAAAAGAAAAAAAATATGACTTTAACGGCTTAGATAAGGTTATGGAAGGAAAATACAGAGAAGGACATTTTAACGGTGTAGCGCAAATTGTTTCTAAACTTTTTAAAATTGTTAAACCTGACAATTCATATTTCGGACAAAAAGATTTCCAACAAGTTGCAATAATAAACTATTTAAACGAAAATTATTTGCAACATTTAAATATCAATGTAATATCTTGCAATATTATAAGGGAAGAAGACGGTTTAGCCATGAGCTCCAGAAACAAACTTTTAAGTCCTGACCACAGAAATGCAGCACCTCTAATCCAAAATGTTCTGTTAAAGTATAAAAAGCAACATCAAAAACACTCAGTAAGTGAATTAGTGAGGCTTATTGAGGAGGAGATAAACAGCAACACCCTTTTAAAAGTTGAATATATTGATATTGTTGATAATAAAACATTGAAAACTGTAAATAAAATTAAAGAAGGCGAAACAACAGCGTGCATTGCAGTATTTGCAGGAGAAGTTCGTTTAATTGACAATATATCTTTTTGATACACAAATATTATTATGAGAAATAAATTAAAAATAATAAACGACCCCGTTTACGGCTTTATCAATATTCCGTCTGAATTAATTTTTGACATTATCCAACATCCTTATTTCCAAAGATTAAAGAGGCTTAAACAGTTGGGTTTATCATATTATGTTTATCCCGGGGCAACCCACACCAGATTTGAACATGTATTAGGGGTTATGCACCTAATAAGCATTGCATTAAGAGAACTTGAAAAAAAAGGACAAAATATTTCGGAAGAAGAAAAAGAAGCTGTTCTTATTGCAGGGTTGATGCACGATATCGGTCACGGCCCTTTTTCTCATACACTTGAAGGCTCTTTTATTAAAGGAGTAAACCACGAAAAGTTAACTCTCCTTTTTATGGAAGAAATAAACAAGCAACTAAAAAATAAATTATCTCTCGGTATAAAAGTATTTAAGAATGAATATAAAAAGAAATTTCTTCACAGTTTAATAGCAAGCCAGCTTGACATGGACAGATTAGACTATTTAAAAAGAGACAGTTTTTATTCCGGAGTTACAGAAGGTGTAATAGGTTCTGACAGAATTATTAAAATGTTAAAAGTGGTTAATGATGAACTTGCTGTTGAAGAAAAAGGAATATATTCGGTTGAGCAATTTATTGTTGCTCGAAGAATAATGTACTGGCAAGTGTATCTTCATAAAACAGTAATTGCTGCGGAAGAAATGCTGAAAAGAGCAATAATAAAAGCAAAGCAAGAATATTATAAAAAAGGAGTATTTACTACACCTGCTTTAGAGTACTTTTTCAAAACAGACTTTTCAAACATAAATAATGATTCGGGTAAAATGTCCGCAACTCTAAATAATTTTGCTATGCTTGACGATTCAGACATAATTGTTTCTTTAAAAGGATGGATAAATCATACGGATACAACATTGTCAATATTGAGCAAAGGAGTTATAAACAGAGATTTGTTCGAAATTGAAATCAGTTATAAAAAATTCGGTTCTGATAAAATTAAACGAATAAAAGAAAAAATTAAGTCAAAATACAATGTAAAAGATGAAGATACAGATTTCTTAGTATTCACAGACATTATAAAAAACAAAGCATACAGCACTGAAAATGATGTACAAATTAACATCTTATTAAATTCAGGGGAAATTTCGGATATTGCAAAAGCCTCTGACCTGTCAAATATAAATGCCTTATCAAAAACTGTTGAAAAATATTACTTGTGTTATCCGAAAGATTTAATCTGAGAATTTCAATATGTTATCAAAAAAAGAAGGTAAAATCTTAAAATTTGTTAAAAAATATTAAATTTGTAAAAAAATAGAAATGGAGTTTTCAGCTGAACAAATAGCCAATTTATTAAAAGGCAAGGTTGTAGGACAACCCGGCATTAAAGTAAACAACATTTCAAAAATTGAAGAAGGAAAAAAAGGATCTCTGGCATTTTTAGCAAATCCAAAATACACACCTTATATTTATACAACAAAAGCATCAATTGTACTTGTAAATAAAGATTTTAATCCTGAAAAAGAAGTTAAAACAACAATGATATTCGTAGATAACGCCTATGAAGCATTTGCTTCATTATTAGAAGTTTATCAAAATTACAAAACCAATAAGTCCGGAATTTCGAAAAGTGCTGAAATCGAAAAAAGTGCTGAAATCGGCAAAGATGTCTATTTAGGAGCAAACATTTACATAGGCAAAAATTCAATTATCGGCAATAACACAAAAATTTATCCCAATTCTTATATAGGAGATAATGTTATCATAGGAAGCAATACTATAATCTTTGCAGGAACAAATATATATTCCGAAAGCGTAATAGGAAACAATTGTACATTTCATTCAGGTACAGTTATCGGTAGTGACGGTTTCGGGTTTGCCCCTCAAACAGAAACAGAATTTAAAAAAGTTCCTCAAATAGGGAATGTTATTATTGAAGATAATGTTGAGATAGGTGCAAATACTACCATAGACAGAGCTACAATCGGATCTACAATAATAAGAAAAGGAGTGAAGCTGGATAATTTAGTTCAAATTGCTCACAATGTAGAAATCGGGAAAAACACAGTAATCGCCTCACAAACAGGAGTTTCGGGATCAACGAAAATCGGAAAAAATTGCATGATCGGCGGACAAGTCGGATTTGCCGGACACTTGGTTATAGGAAATAATGTTAAAATAGGAGCTCAATCCGGTGTTCACAAAAACATTAAAGACGGAGCAATTATGCAGGGAACACCTGTTTTAGCTTACAGAAACTGGTACAAAGCAGCAGCAATCATAAAACAATTACCCGAATTAAAACAGCAAGTAGATAAAAACACCAAAAATTTGAATAAGTAAGAAGAAGAAAATGTCAGAAAAACAAAGAACTATAATAAGAGAAATCAGCTTAAAAGGTACCGGACTACATACCGGAAAAGATGTTACTATTACATTTAAACCTGCTCCCGAAAACACGGGATATATTTTCAGAAGAGTAGATTTAGAAAATAAGCCCGAAATTAAAGCTTTGGTTGATTATGTTGTTGAAACTTCAAGAAGTACGGTATTACAATATAACGGTGCTTCGGTTGCAACCGTTGAACATGTGCTGTCTGCCGTTTACGGAATAGGAATTGATAATATTTTTATTGAAATTGACGGTCCCGAGATGCCTATTCTTGACGGAAGCTCAATTATGTATGTAAATGTTTTAAAGGAAGTTGGTTTAAAAGAGCAAAATGCCGAACGAAAATACTTTGAACTTGACGAATCTATTTCATTAATTGATGAAGTAAAAGACAGCAAAATTCATGCTTATCCTGCCGAAGAATTGAGCCTTAATGTTATGATTGACTATAACTCTACAGTGCTCGGCAACCAATATGCTTGCTTAAGTTCTTTATCTGATTATAAAACTGAAATAGCACCTTGTAAAACTTTTGTTTTTTTAAAAGAACTTGAAATATTATTAAAAAATAATCAAATAAAAGGCGGTGATTTAACAAATGCATTAGTAATTGTAGATAAAGAATTTACACAAAAAGAATTTGACAGAATTGCTGATTTATTTCACAAAGACCATCAGGTTTATAACGGACGAGGGGTTTTAAATGAAAAAGATATGGTTTTTTCTAATGATCCCGCACGTCATAAACTTTTAGATTTATTAGGCGATATGGCTCTTGCCGGAATGCCGATAAAAGGAAAAATAATTGCCTCAAAACCCGGACATTTTTCAAACATTCAATTTGTAAAAAAGATAAGAGAGCAAATTAAAAAAAATCAAAAAAAGAATAAAATTCCGAAATATAATCCTGACAATAAACCTGTTTATGACATTAATGGAATTAAAAATATTCTGCCGCACAGACCTCCGTTTTTATTAGTCGATAAAATAATTGAACTGACAGGAGATTATATTGTAGGTGTTAAGAATGTTACAATGAACGAACCTTTTTTCTCAGGTCATTTTCCCGACGAACCTGTAATGCCGGGCGTTTTAATTGTAGAAGCAATGGCACAAACAGGAGGAATATTAGTTTTAAACTCAGTAGATGACCCTGAAAACTATTTAACATATTTCATGAAAATTGACAAGGTTAGGTTTAAAAAGAAAGTTGTTCCCGGAGATACCCTAATTTTTAAATTAGAACTGATTTCCCCGATGCGACGAGGAATTGCAAATATGAAAGCTCAAGCGTTTGTAGGAGAAAATTTAGTAACCGAAGGAGAATTAATGGCACAAATAGTAAAAACTAAATAAAAAATAAATCATATACTTGCGAAATTAAAAAAAAACAAATGATAAGTCCTTTAGCAAATATTCATCCGAATGCAAAAATTGCAGAAAGTACAAACATTGAAGCTTTTGTTACAATAAAAGAAGATGTTGTAATAGGAGAAAGGACTCATATTCAGGCAAATGCCGTTATTATGGACGGTGCACGAATAGGTAGTGATGTAGTAATTTTCCCCGGTGCCGTTATTTCGGCAATACCGCAAGATTTAAAGTATGCAGGCGAAAAAACATTAGTTGAAATAGGTAACGGAACGATTATAAGAGAATTTGTAACCGTAAATAAAGGAACTGCTGCAAAAATGAAAACCGTTATCGGTCAAAAATGCTTAATAATGGCATATTCTCATGTTGCACATGATTGTGTTTTAGGAGATAATATAATTTTGGCAAATGGTGTTCAATTAGCCGGAGAAGTTGAAGTTGATGATTTTGCAATTCTCGGAGGAGGAACATTAGTACATCAATTTACCAGAATAGGAGAACACGTTATGACCCAAGGCGGATTATTATTAGGTAAAGATATTCCGCCTTATGTTAAAGCAGCACGAGAACCTGCGTCATTTGCCGGCTTAAATTCTATCGGTTTGAGAAGACGAGGATTCTCAGGCGAGGTAATCAACTCAATTCAAGACATATACAGAATTATATTCAACAGCGGTCTTAACTATAAAGATGCTATTAAAAAGCTTGAAACAGATATTAAAGATTCAGAAGAAAAAACTTTGATATTAGGCTTTATAAAAAAATCTAAGCGAGGTTTAATTACGGGATACTCCTAAGAACCTATTATTATATTTATAAAAAAAGGCAACTTTTCGTTGCCTTTCCTGACTTCGCACACTAAGCACCACGTAAAAAACATAAACACCTGACAATTAGCCGATTATATTTTTTATTTTAACTTATCGGGGTGTAGTGCCTAATTTTATTTATATTTGGTGGTTTGAAAATAATGATTATCTTTGCAACATGTTTGTAAGAAGAAAAACAAGTAAAAATTCGCCTAAAATTGCGATTCAATTAGTTGAAAATATAAGGGACGGCAAAAAGGTTAAACAGAAGATTATCAGGCATTTCGGCACTGCATTGGACGAGCGGGAGGCAAAAATATTAACGCAGCTTGCACTCGTTTATAAAGACAGGCTGCAATCGCAATCATCTCAGATACAGTTGTTTGAGAAAAGCATTTTTGATACGATAGAAAAAATAGTTGAGAGTTCTCAAGCAAAACAGCCCGAAAGATTGGATGTTAATTTACGAAATATTGTAGAAGAAAAAAGAATAACAACCGGAATTCATCAAGTATTTGGGAAAATATTTGATAATGTCGGGTTTATGGAAGTACTGAAAACGCCTTCAAATAAAAAATCATCCGTTCGTTTATTGAAAAATATTGTCATAGGACGCATTGCAGAACCGGCAAGCAAACGCTCAACAGCAAGATTATTATCAGAAGAATATGGAGTAAAAACACAGCTCACTTCTATTTACAGAATGATGGATTTTATTGATGATAAGGCAATTGAAAAGATTCAGCACAAAACATATTCTTACACAAAACAATTAAAAGGCGAAGAGTTAGATGTTGTTTTTTATGATTGCACCGGTCTTTATTTTGAAAGTTTTCAGCAAGACGGACTGATGCAAAATGGTTACAGCAAAGACGGCAAATTTAATCAAGCACAAATTATTCTTTCAATTTTGGTAACAAAACAAGGCTTACCGGTCGGTTATCAGGTGTATTCGGGCAATACCTTTGAGGGCAACACATTGGAAGATGCCGTTAATTTGATAAAAGAAAAGTATAAAATAAATGAAGTCATATTTGTTGCAGATTCGGGTCTTATCAGTCATAAAAACATTCAAGAGCTTCATACTAATGATGTTTCGTTTATTATGGGTGCAAGGATAAAAAACCAAAACAGAAAAATTACAACACAAATTCTTGATAAATCAGATTATAAATTAATAAATAATAAGCAACATGAAACAGGACTTAAATTTAAGCAAATATCAATAAATGAGAATTTTACGATGACAGTAACATACAGTCCGAAACGTGCCGAAAAAGATAAATATGACAGGGAGGCAGCTATTGAAAAATTAAAACAGAAATTAAAAAAATCAAAAAATCCCAAGGGTTTACTGAGTAATTTTGGATATAAAAAATTTCTGAAAGTAGAAGGTAATGCCAATTTAGAAATAGATGAGCAGAAATTGGAAGATGCCCAAAAATGGGACGGACTGAAAGGTATTGTAAGCAATACTAAAAATTTAAGTCCTTTGCAACAAATCACGCATTATGCGGGACTTTGGCAAGTCGAAGAAACATTTAGAATAAGCAAACATGATGTAAAAATGCGTCCTATTTATCATTGGACAGACAAGCGAATAAAGGCACATATTGCCATTTGTTTTATGGCTTTATCTTGCATGCGATTTGCTGAGTATGAGGTTGCTGCAAGATATAAGAAAATTAGTCCGTCAGAAATAAGAAGACAACTTAAACAGGTTCAAACATCAATATTAAAAGACAAATCAACTAACAAATTATATGCCCTGCCTTCAAAAATTCAGGAAGATGCTTACAAAATTTTACGGCTTTATGACATAAAACACATCACAACACCCTACGAAATAATATAGCAAATGTAGTGCCTAATAAAAATGGTACTGCTATGAGAACCAGCGGTTTGGTTTAAAAAATGTGCGAAGTCAGGATATTTATAAAAAAAGGCAACTTTTCGTTGCCTTTTTTTATAAACTCATTTCCGGAATATCACCTTCAACTATTAACCTGCCTTCTGTTGCATTCTTAATATCTTCAACACTTACGCCGGGAGCTCTTTCTAACAATTTAAATCCGCCGCCGACAACAACCTCAAGCAAAGCTAAATCCGTTACAATTTTTTTAACACAAGAAACTCCTGTTAAAGGCAATGTACAGGCTTTTTTCAACTTTGAATTTCCGTTTCTGTCAGTATGTGTGGTTGCAACAATAATATTTTTTGCCGAAGCAACTAAATCCATTGCCCCTCCCATTCCTTTTACTAATTTTCCGGGTATTTTCCAGCTTGCAATATCTCCGGTTTCAGATACTTCAAAGGCTCCTAAAACAGTTAAATCTATGTGTCCGCCTCTTATCATTGCAAAACTTGTTGCTGAATCAAAAAATGAAGAACCTTGCATTGCGGTTACAGTTTGTTTTCCGGCATTTATTAAATCAGCATCTGCTTTTCCTTTTTCAGGAAAAGCACCGATACCCAACAAACCGTTTTCCGATTGCAAAATCACGTCAATTCCTTGCGGAATATAATTTGCAACCAATGTCGGAATTCCTATTCCGAGGTTTACATAATAACCGTCTTTTAATTCTTGTGCTATTCGTTTTGCTATTCCGTTTTTATCTAATGCCATAATATTTTTATAAAGTTGTTTCAAATTCAATTCGTTTTTCATAATCTGTCCCTTGAAAAATTCTTTGAACGAAAATTCCGGATGTATGTATTTCATTCGGATTTAACTCGCCGACAGGAACTAATTCTTCAACTTCGGCAATTGTAATCCTTCCTGCGGTTGCCATCATATTATTAAAATTATTTGCTGTGTTATTATAAATCAGATTTCCGGCAGAATCACCGTATTTTGCTTTTACTATTGCAAAATCAGCAGTCAATCCGAACTCTAATAAATGCATTTTCCCGTTAAATTCTCGAACTTCCTTTCCTTCGGCTACTTCAGTTCCGTAACCTGCCGGAACATAAAATGCAGGGATACCGGCACCCCCTGCTCTTATTCTTTCAGCTAAAGTTCCTTGCGGAACAAGGTCAACTTCCAGTTCTCCGCTTAAAAATTGCCTCTCAAATTCTTTATTCTCTCCCACATAAGATGCAATCATTTTTTTCAACTGTTTATCTCTTAACAAAACACCTAAACCGAAATCATCCACGCCTGCATTATTAGAAATACACGTCAGATTTTTTATCTTAACTCGTGCAAGTTCTTTTAAAACATTTTCAGGTATTCCGCAAAGACCAAATCCTCCGAGCATTATTGTCATACCGTTTTTTATTCCGGTTATTGCTTCTTCTGCATTTTTTACAACTTTATTCATTTTTTTATACATTAAAAAGTTTCTGAATCATTATGTCCTTCAAAAAAAGCATTTTCGCCTTCCCTTTCTTGCATATATTCTCCGCAATCAAGAATAACACCGTCATATAACGCAGGTTCTTTAAAAGGTTCTTTAGAAATACCAAGTTTTTCATTATTATATACTTGTTGCATATATAAAGCCCATATAGGCAAAGCCATATTTGCTCCCTGCCCGTCTGCCGAACTCAAAAACCTGATACTTCTTTCTTCTCCTCCTACCCATACTCCGGTAACTAAATTCGGAACAATTCCGATAAACCAGCCGTCAGAATTATCATTTGTAGTCCCTGTTTTTCCGGCAATCTCATTTGTAAAGCCGTATCGATATCTTAATCTTACACTTGTTCCTATATCAACAACTCCTCTCATTAAATCAATCATTCTGTATGCTGTATTAGGGTTTAATGCTTCCCTGCTTTTTGCTTTAAACCTGGCAATTACATTTCCGTTTTTATCCTCAATACGCGTAACAAAAATAGGTTCAACATGAATTCCTCCATTTGGGTAAGTATCGTAAGCACCTACCATTTCAGCTAATCTTAAATCTGCAGAGCCGACACACAAAGACGGAACTTCCGGCAACCAAGACTTTATACCTGTTTTATGTGCAATTTCCGAAATTCTTTTGGGTCCGTATTTTTTCATAACCCAAGCCGAAATTTGATTTAACGATAACGCTAATCCTGTTTTTAATGAGATCATTTTTCCGTCTAACTTCTCATTTGAAGAGAATTTCGGAGTCCATGTAGGAGGGTCTTGTCCTTCCGGCAAATCTATTGTTATAGGAACATTCGGCACTAAATGACAAGGAGATAATTTATCTTCCATTGCAATAGAATAAACAAAAGGTTTAAACGTAGAACCTACCTGTCTTCGAGATAATGAAACATTATCAAACCTAAAATAATCATAATTAACATCTCCCACATAGGCTCTTACATAACCCGTTTGGGGTTCAAGAGACATTAGTCCTGCATGCAAAAAGAATTTATAGTATTTTATTGAATCCATAGGAGACATAATCGTATCAACTACTCCTTTCCAAGAAAATACTTTCATTTCAACAGGTATATTAAAAATAGAGTCTATTGTTGCAGAGTCTTTTTTTAAATCATATTTTAAATGTTTATACCTGTCTGTTCTTTTTTTAGAAATTTCATATATTTCTTTAATTTTTTTATCCGTTATTTTCCATGAAAAAGGTGCTTTTTTTCTCCCTTTATGCCTTTTATAAAATAAAGGTTGCAAATATCCCCCGATATGCTCTTTAACAGCTTCTTCCGCATATCTTTGCATATCATAATTAATTGTTGTATAAATCTTTAATCCGTCTTTATATATGTTGTAATTTTTTCCGTCAGGCTTTGTGTTTTTATTGCACCAACCGTATAACTGATTGTCTGCCCATTCTGTCGAATCTTCAAGGTATTTGATATACCTTGGTTCATATACGAGCATATCCTTTTTATATTTTTTATATTCGGAATCATTCCATTTCATCTTTTTCGGTTTCTTAGGCTTTTCGGGAGCAACAGGTTCTTTCTTATACATCAGCATTCTTATATACTCTCTGAAATGCCTTGCAATTCCCTTTGTATGTGATTGAACACTATAGTCCAACTTTATAGGCAATGCTCGTAAAGAATCATAATATTCTTTTGATTTAGGAATATAACCGTGAAGATCTTTCAACTTATCTTGATATTTTTCTATTTGAGCAAGAACAGTATTTCTTCTGCCTAATGACCGCTTCGGATTAATTCTGGGGCTGTATCTGGTCGGAGCCTTCAAAAGACCGATTAAAACTGCGGCTTCTTCAAGCTTTAATGAATCCGGTGTTGTATTAAAAAAAGTTCTTGCGGCAGATTTAATTCCGAATGCATTACTTCCGAAATCAACAGTGTTAAGATACATTACCATTATCTCTTGCTTTGTGTAATTACGTTCAAGTCTGACAGCTGTTACCCATTCTTTAAATTTTGTAACAACCTGGTCAGCCTTTCCGGGAAGACCTGTATTATATTCCGAAGAATCTCTTCGCATATTATATAAATTCTTTGCCAATTGTTGAGTTATGGTACTGCCTCCGCCTGCAAGATTTAAGGTCAACACACCTTTTAAAACACGCCCCAAAGCTCTTGCATCAACACCGGAATGACTGTAAAAACGCACATCTTCTGTTGCAATAAGTGCATTTAACACATTCGGGGAAACCTCTTTAAAATCAACAATAGTTCTGTTTTCTTTAAAGAACTTTCCTAATAACACTTGATCTGATGAATATATTTCAGTAGCCAAATTTGTTTTCGGATTTTCTAACTCTTCAAATCCGGGGAGTTTACCGAACACTTCCATATTTACTAAAACAAAAACAATAGTAATTAGTAAAACCGGACTTATTATAAGAATCCAAAATATTCTTTTATATTTTTTATATTTGTTTATATTTTCCATGTATTTTGCTTCAAAATAGATTAAGCAAAGGCTTAACAGACAAAAATTATTAAATCAGTTTTTTTATTTTAAATTGCAAAATTAATAAAAAAATATGAATTGAAATTTTAATCCGAATTATTTAAAGTAAACTCCGACATTTCTCACATTTCACATATAACAAAAAAATTCAATTGTTTATTTTATCATAAAAAATTTGACCGTCGTTTTTTATTTATATTAATTTGCAAATTCTAAATTAAACTGAATTCACTTTTTGAAGAGTTAAGATATGAGCAAAAATCTAGTTATTGTTGAGTCACCTGCTAAGGCAAAAACCATTGAAAAATTTTTAGGGAAAGACTATATTGTAAAGTCCAGCTACGGGCATATCAGAGATTTAGTTAAGAAAAACTACGGAATTGATATTGAGAATAATTATAAGCCTGAATATGTCGTAATGCCTGACAAAAAGAAAGTTGTTGCGGAATTAAAAAAAGAAGTTAAAAAAGCAGAATTAGTTCTTTTGGCATCTGATGAAGATCGTGAGGGAGAAGCAATTGCGTGGCATTTATACGAAACCCTGAACCTTAAAAATAAAAATACAAAAAGAATTGTATTTAATGAAATTACCGATACTGCTATAAAAAATGCTGTTAAAAACCCCGGAGAAATTAACTATGATTTAGTTAATGCTCAACAAGCAAGAAGAATATTAGACAGACTTGTAGGTTTTGAATTATCATCTGTGCTTTGGAAAAAGGTACAATCAAAATTATCTGCAGGAAGGGTTCAATCTGTTGCTGTCAGGCTGCTTGTTGAAAGAGAAAGAGAAATTATCAATTTTAAACCTGAAAGCTTTTTTAAAGTTATTGCAGAATTTATTGTTACAGATGAAAATAACAATAAATCTAAAATGAAATCTGAACTTTCTGAAAAAATAAAAACAGAAAAAGAAGTTCTGGAATTCTTTGAAAATATTAAAAATTCAATATTCTTAATCAGCAAGATTGAAAAAAAACCCGGGAAGCGTTCTCCGTCCGCACCGTTTACAACATCTTCACTTCAGCAAGAGGCAAGCAGAAAATTGGGTTTCCCTGTAGGAAAAACAATGAGGGTTGCTCAAAAATTATATGAAAACGGACACATTACATATATGAGAACAGATTCTGTTAATCTTTCAAAATTAGCTTTGGATACCACAAAAAAAACAATTTTAAAAGATTTCGGAGAAAAATATTACAAAAGAAGAGCATTTAAAACAAAATCTAAAAATGCACAAGAAGCTCACGAAGCAATAAGACCTACTTATATTAATAATAAAACAATTAAGGGAGCTTTCGATGAAGTCAGACTCTACGATTTAATAAGAAAAAGAACTCTTGCATCACAAATGAGTGATGCTGAGTTTGAAAAAACAAATATCGAAATCGACTTTAACCATAAAAAATATAAATTTCTAACTTTTGGAGAAATATTAATTTTTCCCGGGTTTATTAAAGTTTATACCGATGATTTAAATTCAGAAAAGAAATCGGAATTATTACCTCCTGTAAAAAAGGGACAAACTTTAAATGTTGAAAAAATAGATGCTCAGCAAAATTTCAGCAAATATCCTCCCAGGTATTCCGAAGCCGCACTTGTAAAACAACTTGAGGACAAAGGAATAGGCAGGCCTTCTACATATGCTCCTACAATTTCCACTATACAAAACCGAGGTTATGTTATTAAAGAAAGCAGGTTAGGAACAGAAAAAGAATTTACGCATATAAGATTAAAAGACAACATTTCAAAAAAAACAGAAACAAAACACTACGGTACAGAAAAAAATAAATTATTCCCGACTGATATCGCAATGGTTGTTACCGATTTCTTAAAAGATAATTTTGAAAATATAATTGATTTCAATTTTACCGCTAATGTTGAAAAAGAATTTGACGATATTGCAGACGGAGATATTGTTTGGTATAAAATGATAGACAAATTCTACAAAGATTTTCACAAAAAAGTTGAAAAAACAATAAAAGAGGCTGACAGAAATACCGGAGAAAGAATCCTCGGAACTGACCCGAAAACCGGAAAACAAATTTCCGCAAGAATTGGTCGATACGGACCCGTTATCCAACTCGGAACGCAAGAAGGTGAGGAAAAACCTCGTTTTGCAAGTATGAGTAAAGAACAACATATTGAAACAATAAGTTTAGAAGAAGCCCTTGATTTACTTGAAAACTCAGGCAGCGGAAGATTATTAGGAGAAGACCCTGCTACCGGCAAAAAAGTTTATGCAAGATACGCCCGTTACGGTGCTGTTGTTCAACTCGGAGAACCTTCCGAAAAAGATGACAAACCTCAATATGCCGGATTACTGAAAGGAATGAATTTGGATACGATAACACTTGAAGAAGCTCTTGAACTTTTCAAACTTCCGAGAGATGTAGGTGAATTTGAAGGCAAAAAAGTTGTTGCTGCAGTCGGAAGATTCGGACCCTATATAAGACATGATTCAAAATTTGTTTCTTTAAAAAAAACAGACAATCCTCTTACGGTTTCGCTTGAAAGAGCAATAGAATTAATTAATGAAAAAAGGGAAGCCGATAAAAAAAGATTAATAAAAGAATTTGAAGAAAATAAAGACATTAAAATCATTAAAGACAGATGGGGGAAACCTTGTATCTTTTACAAAAAGAAGTATATCCGATTATCCGCCAAAATAAATGCTGAAAAATTAAGCTTAGAAGATTGCTTAAAAATTATTGAAACAGAAATGCCGGAAAAAAACACAACTAAAAAGAAAAAAACTACAGTAAAAAAGGCATCAACAAAGAAAAAGTAGAACTATTGTCTTTTGATGATAATAAAATTAAACTGTAATGATAAATGACATCTTAGATTTCTTAGAGCCGGTCAACACTTCTGATTTTGATATGTCAGATATGAGCAACCAAAAAGACCTAATGTTTGCAAATACATTTTTCCAAAAAAAATCAGAGCCTTTTAATTCAGAAAAAACATTTGATATTGCCATAGTAGGTATTCCGGAAGAAAGAAATTCAAAAAATAAAGGAACGGCAAAAGCCCCCGACAAAATAAGAAGTGAACTTTACCGTCTTTATTCTCCGACAAAAATTAAAATTGTAGATTTTGGCAATATAAAAAAAGGAAAAACAATTAAAGACACATATATTGCTCTTACAGAAATTGTGTATGAACTTCTTAAAAACGAACTCACGGTTATAACAATAGGCGGAAGTAAAGATTTAATTATCCCTGTTTGTAAATCTTATGAAAAAGGAAAAAAACAATTTAACTTATGTGTATGCGAGCCAAAATTTAATCTAAATGAAAACAAAGATATTTTTTCGGACGAAACTTACCTTTCTGAAATAATTAACAATAATAAGAAACTGTTTAATTATACTAACTTAGGATATCAAACTTACTACAACCCTGTTGAAAACATTAACTTCATACAACAAAGCTTTGAAGCCGTAAGGCTTGGCATTTCCCGTTCAAAATTATATCAAAATGAACCTTTTATAAGAGATGCCGACTTTTTTGCAATAGACATTAATTCTGTCAAAAAAACCGATGCCCCCGGAACAATAAAACCCTCAATACACGGATTTTACGGAGAAGAGGCTTGTCAGCTGGCAAAATATGCCGGAATTAGTGACAAAATATCAACATTCGGCATTTTTAACGTCAACCCTAATTTAGACAATAACAATCAAACGTCTGAATTATCAGCACAAATAATTTGGCATTTTATCCAAGCTTTTTACAGCAGAAAAAATGAGTTCCCCGAATCAGTGATAAGAAAAATGAGAAAATATATCGTAAATGTTGACGGCATTGATGAGAAAATAATATTTTACAAAAGTTCAAAAACCGGAAGGTGGTGGATTGATGTTTCATATAAAAAGAAAAAGAAGAAACTTATTTCATGTACATTTGACGATTATATTAAAGCCTCCGGAAATGAAATTCCGGAAAGATGGTGGTTTTTTTTTCAAAAATTAAATTAAATGGGTAACATTGTCGAACCTCGGATATTTCAAAGGATAGAACCTTTTTTGTTTTTCACTTTAAAGCTTTTTTATATACATCAAACATAATTTTAATTGAAAAAATGAGTTTATTTCAAAAATAATTGTTTATTTTGTATTCACATGAAGAAAATATATCTATTAATATTATTGTCGATTTTATCGATAGAGATATTTTCGCAGCAGGATCCGCAATTTGCCCACAACATGGACAATTTGTTATTTACCAACCCTGCGTATGCAGGAATGTCTGACGGAATTTGTGCCACAGCTATAAGCAGGCAACAATGGGTCGGATTTGAAGGAGCCCCGACAACAACATTAGCGAGTATTCACTCAAAAATTAAGTTATTCGGCAAACCTTCGGGTATAGGATTATCAATTACTGATGATAGATTTGAGTTTGAAAAAAACTTTCAGGCAAAGTTAGCATACTCATATCATAAGCGAGTAAGAGGCGGAGTTCTTGGAATTGGTGTTGAAACAGGTATAATCAATAAAGATTTGCAAGGAGAATGGAAATTCCCCGATCCCGACGGGCAAAATGACCCGTTTATATTCATTCAAGACGGGAAAACAAAAGCTGCTTTCTTATTTGATTTAGGAGTCGGGGCGTTTTATAAAGCAGGCAACAGGTTTTATGCAAGTATATCAATATCGCATTTACATAAACCTAAAGTTAAATATTATAATATAGTTGCGGCATCATTCTTGAGAAGACATTATTTTGCAACAGCAGGTTATAATTTCAGGCTTTTAAACAGCCCTGTTGAATTGCAACCGTCTGTTTTTGTAAAATTTGACGGAACAAAAATGCAATATAGCGGGAATATTTCCGCTTTATACAATAAAAAAATTCGCTTAGGCGTTTCATATAGAAATTTGGAATCAATTATTCCGATGCTGAGTTTCGAATTAATAAGCGGATTAAAAGTAGGGTATGCTTATGAATTATCTTTAACAAGAATGATAACCGTAAGCAAAGGTACGCATGAAATATTTGTCGGCTACTGTTTTGATTTTTGGAAAGGAGATAATAATTATAAATATAAAAGCATTCTTTATTTATAGTATAAAACAATATTTTAATTAAATAACACACAGGTATCATGAAAAAGTTAATTATTTTATCTTTTGTTTTTGTTTCATTATTAATCGCAAGTTGCGGAGGAGGCGGAAGCCAAGGCGAACTTATAGGCGTAGGAGATGCAGGAGATTGGTTTGAACCGAACCCTTACGGTATGGTTTATATTCCGCAAGGAAGTTACAATATGGGGCTAAATGACCAAGACATTACTTATGCCCACACTTCACAATCAAAAACTGTTTCAATTGATCCTTTTTGGATGGACGAAACTGAAATTACTAATAGTGAATACAAACAGTTTGTATATTGGGTAAGAGACTCTATTGCAAAAAGATTGTTAGTAGAAAATGATTTTGAAGAGTTCAAAAAAGAAATCGATCCGGATCAATTAACTATAATGGAAGCTGACGGTTATGATCACGATGATGCAGAAAACTGCCTTCTTAACTGGGAAATAGAAGTTGACTATAACAGACCTGACGAAGATTTCCAAACTGCCTTAGCGGATATGTTCCTTCCTATACATGAACGTTTCTACAAACAAAAAGAAATTGATACAAGAAAATTAATCTTTTCTTATGAGTGGGTAGATTTAAAACAAGCCGCAAAAAATAGCAACAGATACTATTACGATCAAGATTTTACAGGGGGAGAATATAAAGGTACCGTTGTGAATGCAAAAGGTGAAACAGTTCCGACTAAAGACCGTTCGGCATTTATCATGAACTCAAAAGTTGACGTATATCCTGATACCTTAGTGTGGATGAGAGATTATACTTATTCATATAATGAGCCTTTCGCCAGAAGATATTTTTGGCATAATGCATACAACAGCTATCCCGTTGTCGGAGTTTCGTGGAAACAAGCTATTGCATTTACTGTTTGGAGAACAGATTTAATGAGAAATTATCAAAAATCACAAAGAGAACCGGTTTACCAAGATTACAGACTTCCTACAGAAGCTGAATGGGAATATGCTGCAAGAGGAGGACTGGACTTATCCATGTACCCTTGGGGAGGTATATACACACGTAATGTACACGGGTGTTTTATTGCAAACTTTAAGCCGTTAAGAGGCAGATACGGAGATGACGGGGCTAACAGAACTTTAGAAGTTAAAAAATTTGCACCGAACGAATATCACCTTTATGATATGGCTGGTAATGTTGCAGAATGGACAAGTAATGCATTTGATGAATCAGCATACAGCTATACACATGACTTAAACCCGGACTACCAATACAATGCAAAAGCAGAAGATCCTCCTGCATTAAAAAGAAAAGTAATAAGGGGGGGCTCGTGGAAAGATATTGCTTATTATATGCAAGTCGGTGCAAGATCTTTTGAATATCAAGACAGTGCAAAATCTTATGTCGGTTTCAGATGTGTTAGATCATATATGGGAAATGACGATTATGCATGGGACGCAAATAACTTTTAACATTTAATTTTGCTGAGTAATTTAATAATAACTAAGGTATTTTTAGAATTCTGAAAATACCTTAGTTTTATACAAAGTATTCTTATTTAATGTTTTTTTACATAAGCTTACATAATAAATTTTGTTTTATATTTATTATTTTTTACCTTTAACAATTATTTAAAAAAATCAATAAATTTATTATTAATTCTAAATATTTATATTATGGCTAATTTCACGGAAAGTCACAGGTGGAAAGTTTTTATGAAGTACTTATACGGATGGGGTGCTTCTGTTGTTTTGGTTGGAGCGTTATTTAAGCTAACCCACTGGCCCGGAGCAAACTTAATGTTAACAATAGGACTTCTTGTTGAAGCAGGAATTTTCTTTTTCTCTGCATTTGAACCTTTACACGAAGAGTTGGATTGGACATTAGTTTATCCGCAACTCGCAGGGCTAACTGATGCTATTGACATTCCTTCAGAAAAAGAAACAACATTACCTGCATCAACTGAAGCATTAGGAAGATTTAATGCAATGATTGAAAAAGCAGGAGACACAAATGTTTTTGAAAAATTCGGCGCAGGAATTGAGAACCTTAGTGATAAAGTATCTCAAATGTCTGACATTTCCGATGCATCTCTTGCAACAAACGAATATACCGAAAACATGAAGGGGGCAGCAGGTGCTGTAGGAACTCTTATCGAATCTTACAATAAATCTGCCGAAGCAGTTTCTTACTCTGCCGACAGTTTATCAGATTCTTTTAACAGTGCTTCTGAAAAAGTATCTAACGGAGGAACTGAATTTGCCGAAGCTTACCAAAGACTTACAAATTCAATGGATTTAGACTTCTCTTCTCTTAAAGAAGGAAACTCTGAATACAATACACATATCAGCAGTTTAAATAAAAATCTTTCTGCATTAAATGCTATATTTGAGTTGCAATTGAACGAAACTGATCTTGACCAAATGATGGCTGATCTTCAAGGTTCTGTTGAACACTCGAAAATATACAATACTGAAATTACAAAATTAGGACAAAAACTTGAAGCTCTTAATACTGTATACGGAAATATGCTAAGTGCAATGAATATTAATATGGATTAATTTTAATCCGTTTTATTTATTCTGAATTTAATTTATTTTATAATTTAAAAAATACAGATTATGGGTCATGGTAATTTATCACCAAGGCAGAAGATGATTAACATCATGTATCTTATCCTTACGGCTTTGCTTGCAATGAACGTATCGGCGGAGGTATTAAATGCATTTGTCTTGGTAAACGACAGTTTAGTTAAAACTGAGGAGGGAATCAATAAGAAAAATTATGACGTTTACACTAAATTTAATAGTATGAACGCCGTTAATCCTACAAAAGTAGGTCCTTGGTTAAAAAAAGCAAGCGAAGTAGAATCTGAGTCCAAGGCACTCATTACATATATTGATACTTTAATAAGTAAGATTATTGTTAACGGAGGAGATGTTTATAGCGTATATAAAAGCGAAGGGACTAAATCAATTACGAAAAAAGATGATAAGGAAGGTCCTTTATATGTGATGTTGGAAGACAAATCACAAGGTAAAATAAGAGCGAATGAACTTAAGGAAGAACTACAGAAATTTAGAGAAAAGGTTTCCCTGGTATTAAAAGGAGTTCCTAAATCTGAGACTATTCTTGAAAGTATGAACAAGAATTTAAATACAGATGATATAATCGGACAAGAAGGGAAAGCTGTAAAATGGGAAAGGGCAAATTTTGACTTACCTATGGTTGCAGTTATAACAATGCTTACAAAGCTAAAAACTGATGTATTAAACACAGAGTCAGACGCAATTAACAGCTTGCTGGAAAGAGTAGATGCCGCAACATATAAGTTTACAGGTTTAAAAGCAATTGTAACCTCAGAAAAAGGTTATGTGTTGAGCGGAGAGCCATATAATGCTAAGATTTTTGTAGCAGCATATGACACAACTATGGAACAGGTTATTCAATTAGATGACGGTACAAAAATTACGGAATTTGATAAAGACGGAAAAGGAATCTTTTCTATAACAAAAGGTCCCGGTGTACATTCATTAAAAGGAACAATTACAATTCCGAAACCCGGTTCAGAAACAGAAGTAGATACTTTTAATTTTGAAAGCGAATACCAAGTTGCCGTACCGAGTGTTAGTGTATCGCCGACAAAAATGAATGTTTTTTACATAGGTGTAGATAATCCTGTTGAGATAACAGCTGCGGGAACTCCTGCAGATAAAATCTCTCCGTCATTAACAAGCGGTTCAATTCGAAGAAAAGGCGGTTCAGAATATATTGTTCGTGTTAAAAAACCCGGAAGAACAAAAGTTGTCGTAAGTGCAAACGGAAGAACATTGGGTTCTAAAGAGTTCAGAGTAAAATCTTTACCAAATCCGGTTACAACAATAGGAGCACCTTCTGCTAGGTATTTTAAAGGAGGAAATATTCCGCAATCAACTTTACTGGCTTTAAGCGGAATAAATGCAACAATGGAGAATTTTGAATTTGATTTAAGGTTTAATATTACCGGGTTTGTTGTAACTTGTAATATCGGAGGTTTTGATGAAAGTGCTAAGGCAAACGGTAGGAAATTTACTACTCAGCAAAAATCAATAATCAGAAAAGCACGAAAAAATTCTCGTGTAATTATTGAAGGTGTCAGAGCAAAAGGGCCTGACGGAAAAACACGGAAAATTAACGACTTAGTTTTTAAACTTAAGTAAGTTCTGTGTAAAGATTTGTAAAAACAAAGAAATATTTTTATAATCTTTGCGTTAATATACAAAGCATTAATAATTGCTTAATACAGGAACTAAACAGTTAAATAAATTTAGCTGTTTAGTTCAAATTTTGAAAAAATAAAATATAAACAGATGAAAAAATTCTTGTATTCGCTTATCGGATTGTTTATTTTCTTAGCTTTTACAACAGATGTTCAAGCCCAAGGAGTAGACGGTGTTTACACTAAGCACATTTCACAAAAAAGAAAACCGCTTCCTTTCCAATTTATAAGAGAGGCTGACGTAATGTGGTCAAAAGTTATATGGAGAAGAGTTAACTTAACAGAAAAAAGAAACTTATCTCTATATTATCCTACTTATGAAATGGAAGACAGAAAAAGTTTAATTCAATTAATGATGTGGGGTATTAAAAATAAAAGTTTAACACCTTTTGCTTCTGATGAATTTACTACTCAATACACTTTAAACGAGATTGATGAAAGGTTCGGTGCAGGGATTGATACTACATACGACATTGATCCCGAAACAGGAGAAACTATCCCGTTGATAACCAAAAAACCTGCTGACATCAGTGAAGTTAAGGAGTTATTAATTAAAGAACGTTGGATTTTTGATAAGCAAAGATCTGTAATGGAACCCAGAATTATCGGGTTATGCCCTATTCGTGTTTATTACAGAGATGATGATTTAGATCAGGAAGACACCAGATTCAGAAAGTTATTTTGGATATTCTTTCCTGAGGCTCGAAATATTTTTGCAAGTCAAGCAATTTATAATGACAATAATCAATCGCAAGAATTAACATTTGACGATTATTTTTTAAAACGAATGTTTGACGGTTACATCTTTCAAGAATCAAACGTACATAATAATCGACTGATTCAAGAATACACAACCGGTTTAGATGTTTTATTGGAATCTGAAAGAATAAAAGATCAAATATTCAGTTTTGAACATGACCTATGGGAATTCTAAAACAGAATTAATAATAAATTATAAAGCCTCGAATTAGCGAGGCTTTTTTTATTTTTGTATATTATCTTTAAAAAACATAAACCTTGTTGATAAAAATCATAGGTTCTATTCACATAAAACAAGTACTTTTGCAAAAAAACAACCAATGGCTTATAAAAAATTATTTGACAAATTTAATTCAGCAACGACCAAAGAATGGGAAGAAAAAATAAACATTGATCTGAAAGGTGCCGATTATAAAAAAAAATTAATTGCAAAAACAATAGAGGGAATTGACATTAAACCATACTACAGAACTGAAGATCTTTCAGATTTAGAATACCTAAGTTCGCTGCCGGGTAAATATCCGTATTCACGAGGGAATAACACAGAAAACAGCAAACATAAAATTCGTCAAAACATTTTCATTGATAAGTATAAAAATGCAAATAAAAAAGCTGTTGAAATTGTCTCAAAAGGGGTAACATCAGTCGGTTTTATCATAGACCACAAAGAAGACATTTCAAAAAAAGAACTTTCTGTTTTATTGAAAGATATTGATGTTTCAAATATTGAGATTAATTTCATTTCAGGAATACATTCTGAAAAAGTTTTTCAATTATTTAAAAACTACATTTTAAGTAACAATATAGATTCCGATACTATAACAGGATCTGTTGGTTTTGACCCGATAGGACATAAAACCGTTACAGGAAACTGTTATAATAAAAACAATTGTAATTTTTCCGACAAATTAAAATCCCTGATTAAAATCTCAGAGAATTATCTTCCGAAATTTAAAATTATTAATATTAATGCACAACATTTCAGAAATGCAGGTTCAACTGCCGTTCAGGAATTAGCATTCGGGCTGGCAATAGGCAGTGAATATATGGCTAAAGCAAATGATGCAGGAATTAAGACAGATTTAATTGCATCGAAAATAATGTTTACATTCGGAATTGCATCAAACTATTTCATGGAAATTGCCAAAATACGTGCCGCAAGAATTCTTTGGGCAAAAATAGTTGATGCTTTCAAAGTCAAAAACAAAGAAAATTGTAAAACATATATTCATTCTGTTACTTGTAACTGGAATAAAACAGCTTATGCACCCTATGTCAATATGTTAAGAACAACAACAGAATCCATGTCAGCATTATTAGGCGGAACAGACTCATTATTAGTTTCCCCTTTTAATGCAACATTTGAAAAACCCGATGACTTCTCTGAAAGAATTGCAAGAAATACTCAAATTATCTTAAATGAAGAAGCATATTTTGACAAACCGGTTGACCCTGCCGGCGGTTCATACTATATTGAAAACCTTACAAACTCAATAGCAGAATATGCATGGAAGTTATTCTTAGAAATTGAACAGGAAGGCGGCTACGAAAAAGCATTTAATAAAGGAATTATAAAAGAAAAAATAGAAAATACTGCTCGTCAAAGAGATATGAATATTGCTCAACGCAAAGAAATAATTCTCGGCACAAATCAATACCCCGACAGAAATGAGAAAATTACTATTCCTAAAAAAGAAAAAAGAACTATTCCTGAAAACGCATTAAGACTATACAGAGCTGCCGAAGCATTTGAAAGTTTAAGGCAAAAAACCGAAAAGGCAAAAAAAACACCTAAAGTATTTATGCTTACAATCGGAAACTCTGTAATGAGAAAAGCTCGAGCAACATTTGCCGGAAACTTCTTTGCTTGTGCCGGATTTAAGATTATTGACAAGTCCGGTTTTAATACAATTGAAGATGCCGTTCAAGCAAGCATTAAAGCAAATGCCGACATAACAGTTATTTGCAGTTCTGATGATGAATACCCCGACATTGTCCCTGTAATATTTGAACGTTTAAAAAATAAATCAATTGTTGCCGTAGCCGGTTATCCTAAAAACAGTATTGATGCACTTTCCGCATTCGGAGTTAAACACTTTATACATCTAAAATCAAATATTTTGGAGACTTTGAAAGAATTTCAGGAAGAACTCGGCATTAAATAAATTTATAAAAACACTATCATGCGACCCGATTTTACAAAAATAAACTTTAAATCAACAACTACTTCAGAGGAAAAAACGAGGAATAAAGGAGAAAAATTCATAACTCCCGAACAAATCGAATTAGATGCTTTTTACACAAAAGAAGACATGAAAGATATGGAGCATCTTAATTTCGCAGCCGGAATTCCGCCTTATTTAAGAGGTCCTTACTCAACAATGTATGTCATGCGTCCGTGGACAATCAGACAATATGCAGGCTTTTCGACCGCAGAAGAATCAAATGCCTTTTACAAAAGAAATCTTGCTGCCGGACAAAAAGGTCTTTCAGTTGCCTTTGACCTTGCAACACACAGAGGCTATGACTCTGACCACGAAAGAGTTGTGGGAGATGTAGGAAAAGCCGGTGTTGCTATTGATTCTGTTCTTGATATGGAAATTCTGTTCAACCAAATTCCTTTAAATAAAATGTCTGTTTCCATGACAATGAACGGTGCCGTTTTGCCCATTTTGGCATTCTATATTGTTGCGGGATTGGAACAAGGAGCAAAATTGGAAGAGCTTACGGGAACCATACAAAATGATATTCTGAAAGAATTTATGGTTAGGAACACATACATCTACCCTCCTCAACCATCAATGAGAATTATTGCCGACATTTTTGAATACACATCGCAGAAAATGCCGAAATTTAATTCAATCAGTATTTCAGGCTATCACATGCAAGAAGCAGGAGCAACAGCTGATATTGAATTAGCATATACACTTGCTGACGGTTTAGAATATTTAAGAACCGGAGTAAAGGCAGGAATGAATATTGACAGTTTTGCTCCGCGATTATCATTCTTTTGGGCAATAGGAATGAATCATTTTACCGAAATTGCAAAAATGCGTGCAGCTCGAATGCTTTGGGCAAAAATTGTAAAACAATTCAACCCGAAAAACCCAAAGTCAATGGCACTAAGAACACACAGCCAAACATCAGGCTGGAGTTTAACCGAACAAGACCCGTTTAACAATATTGCCAGAACATGTATAGAAGCAACTGCAGCAGTGCTCGGACACACTCAATCTTTACATACAAACGCCCTTGACGAAGCCATTGCTTTACCTACCGATTTTTCGGCACGAATTGCCAGAAATACCCAAATATATCTGCAAGAAGAAACCGGCATAACCAAAACCGTTGACCCTTGGGGAGGTTCTTATTATGTTGAAAAATTAACTCACGAAATTGCTCATAAAGCATGGAAACTTATTGAAGAGGTTGAAGAACTCGGAGGAATGTCAAAAGCGGTTGAAACCGGTATTCCAAAAATGCGAATTGAAGAAGCTGCTGCCAGAAAACAAGCCAGAATCGACAGCGGAAAAGATACAATTGTTGGTGTAAATAAATACAAGCTTGAAAAAGAAGCTCCGCTTGACATTTTAGAAGTTGATAATACTGCTGTCAGAAAAACACAAATTGAACGCTTAAAAAAACTGAAAGCCGAAAGGAATAATAAAGAAGTTAAAGCGGCGTTAAATGCCATAACAAAATCAATGAAAACAGGCAAAGGCAATTTGCTGAAATTATCAATTGATGCTGCTAAAAAAAGAGCAAGTCTCGGTGAAATTTCAGATGCAATTGAGAAAGTTACCGGAAGGTATAAAGCCGTTATTCGCTCAATTTCAGGAATTTACTCATCAGAATCTAAAAGTGACATGAATTTTGAAAAAGCAAAAGAATTAGCTGATAAGTTTGCCGAACAAGAGGGCAGACGACCAAGAATAATGATTGCGAAAATGGGACAAGACGGACACGACCGAGGAGCAAAAGTTGTTGCAACAGGCTATGCCGACATAGGTTTTGACGTTGATATAGGACCTCTTTTTCAAACACCCGCAGAAGCAGCAAAACAAGCTGTTGAAAACGATGTTCATATTCTCGGAGTTTCAAGTTTGGCAGCCGGGCACAAAACTCTTGTTCCGCAGGTTATTGATGAGCTTAAAAAACTGGGGAGAGATGATATAATGGTTATATGCGGAGGTGTAATTCCGCACCAAGATTATCAATTTTTGTATGATGCCGGTGTTGTCGGTATTTTCGGACCGGGTTCTTCTGTTTCGGAAGCTGCCGTTCAAATATTAGAAGTATTGTTAAATTAGTTTTTGACATAATGTCACAGATTCGTTTAACATTCTTAATTATATTCACTAAGAATATTTCACTACATCATATTACCTTAAATACCTGCAACATTCTTTTATACAGATAAGTACAGGAATTCATCTTAAATTATGTTTTTTTTGATAATATTTGCCATATCTAAATTATTTATTTCCTTTGCAAAAAATATTTCCGGACTTTAATTTGCGGTATTAAGTCTGAAACAATAATCTAAAAATGAATATACAAGTCTTAAAATCTAAAATTCACAGAGTAACAGTTACGGGAGCAGACTTGAATTATGTAGGCAGCATTACCATAGATGAAGCATTAATGGAAGCCGCAAATATAATAGAAGGAGAAAAAGTTCAAATTGTAAATAATAATAACGGAGAACGTATTGAAACCTACGTTATTAAAGGAAAAAGAAACTCCGGAAAAATTGAACTTAACGGTGCAGCCGCAAGAAGGGTTCAACCGGGAGATATTATTATTATTTTTTCTTATGCAAGTATGGATTTTGAAGAATCAAAAAAATTCAAGCCTTGGCTTGTGTTTCCCGATACAGATTCTAACAGAATAATTAAATAATCATAAAGCACTTTCAAAACGGAGGTGCTTTTTTATTTTGTTTTATTACTTTTGCGAATACTATGGCAAAAATCAAAACAGCATATGTTTGTCAGAACTGCGGAAACAGAGAGGCAAAATGGATAGGACAATGTTCTGCCTGTAATGAATGGAATACTTTCGAAGAAGAAGTTATTGAAAAAAGCAGCAGTATTGTTTCAAGTTCAAACAAAAAAGTTGCAGCAAAGCCTCAACGTATAAAAGATATTACTTTTGAAAAAGAAATCCGAATTAACACTTTAAATGCAGAATTTAATCGTGTTCTCGGAGGCGGTCTTGTTCTCGGCTCAATTGTATTAATAGGCGGTGAACCCGGAATAGGGAAATCAACCTTGGCATTGCAAATTGCTGCTAACTTGGAACATTATAAAACCATGTATGTATCAGGCGAAGAAAGCCTGCAACAAATTAAACTCCGTGCAAAAAGAATTGCATCAGGCGAAAACAATTGCTACATTTTAAGTGAAACAAGATTGGAGGCAATTTTAAGAAATGCCGAAAACCTTAATCCGGATATTATTGTTATAGATTCTATTCAAACAATTTCAACCGAAAAAACAGATTCTTCACCCGGAAGTGTTACACAAATAAGAGAATGCACAACCGAAATCTTAAAATATGCCAAAGAAAACAACAAACCGGTTATTTTAATCGGTCATATTAATAAAGAGGGAAATCTTGCCGGACCGAAGGTTTTAGAACATATTGTTGATACAGTTCTTCAATTTGAAGGAGACAGAAATCATTTATACCGCATTATCAGAGCTACAAAAAACCGTTTCGGTTCAACTTCCGAACTCGGTATTTTTGAAATGAGTAATAAAGGTTTACGTGAAGTTCCGAATCCGTCTGAAATGTTACTTTCACAAAACGCCGAGAACATGAGCGGTGTTGCAGTTTCGGCAACAATTGAAGGAATCCGACCGTTTTTAATTGAAGTTCAGGCATTGGTTAGTACAGCAGCATACGGCACCCCTCAAAGAAGCTCTACCGGCTTTAATTCCAGACGTTTAAATATGTTACTTGCCGTTCTGGAGAAAAGAGCAAGATTTAAACTTGCAACAAAAGATGTTTTTTTAAATATTGCCGGCGGATTAAAAGTCGATGACCCGGGAACAGACCTTTCTGTTGTCTGCTCCGTTTTATCTTCAGATATTGACATTGCTCTTCCAAAAGATGTTTGTTTTGCCGGAGAAATCGGTTTGTCCGGAGAAATTCGTCCTGTTACGCGTGTTGAGCAAAGAATTGCAGAAGCAGCAAAACTCGGATTTAAAAAAATATACATTTCTAAATTCAACAAAAAAGGAATAAACTTTTCAAAATTTGATATTGAAGTTTTCGGAGCATCAAAAGTTGAAGAAGTTTTCAGAGCGTTATTTAAATAAAAAAGCTTATGTTTTTGAGCACTAAGTATAAAAACAAATTTATTTATTATTAAATTTGTAATAAATATATATACTAATCAACAAATTATAATGTTATGAAACATTCAATGAAAATTTTTGCAGCTCTGCTCTGCTTTGTTTTTGTTTTTTCATCATGTAATAAAGTAAAATTTGAAAGTATCAGCGATGTAAAGCTTCAAGTTACATTCGGCAACACAAATGCAACTAAAGCAGATTATGAACTAACAAAACAAACCCCGTCCAATTATTTTGTTGCTCTTAAACGAGTTACGTTGTTGGGAGACGAAGGAACAAACGATTTCGAGATTCTTAATGAAGATAACTTAAACTCTTCTCTTGTATTTGATTTTACCGATACAGAAACAACGCATTCCTTAATGCAAGGAACGACAGTTCCTGACGGGAATTATTCTTCCGTAGAAATTGAAATATATTATTTGCAAATGAAACTAAACATTGCAACAAGTGCCGCAACAGAAGAAAGAAACATAAGAATTTACTTGTCTGATGATGCTGAAACAGAAGGCGGCTTACATCAACCGGGAGATATGACACAAATTAATAATGCCGGAACAGAAGAAGGTTGGTTGCTTGGTAACGGACAAAGCCCTGATATGACACCAATGGCTCCTCGTACGGCAGCATATACAAATGATGAAGATGCTGACGGATTAGGAGACGGAAATATATGGTTTGATTTTGCCGGAAAACCGGGGAATAATTACGGACCTTTCGGAGATACTGATTTTATGAATAATGACCCTCATCCCATTTATTATACTACAATAAACTTTGAATTAATTGATAATAACGGAACAGAAATTATACTGGATTTTAATGTAAATGAATGTTGGCAATTTGAAGACAGAGATTTAAACGGTGCATTCGGAGCCGGAGATCTTTCCGATACTCCGTATCCAACAAAGTGGCACATGGCATTACCGGTAATGACTGTTACTTTACAATAATAGCTCAAAACGAAAAAAAACTCAATTTATGAGGCTTTTTTTATTTGTTCTATATTACTGTATAACAACGAATTTTTTAATTGTTATTGAACCTCCATTCTTAATTTTCACAAAATAGACTCCTTTTGTAAAGTTAGAAACATTAACTTCAAACTTTTTACTTCCTTTTTCTGAATATAATAGTTTCCCCGATATATCAGAAATTAAAATATCAGATATATTGCTTGTTGTTATTGTTAACAAGTTGCTTGCCGGATTCGGATAAACATTAATGCCTGCCGTATTAATGATATTGCTTGTTGAAACAACACCGTTAAACCAATCTATACTTTTTTTAATTATCTCATTTCTTACGCTAACATCTGAAACCATCGGAATATCAAAGCCCAAATAAACAACTTTGTAGTTTCCGTTCGTTGATTTTATTGCGGCACCTTTATTAGAATTATTTAAATAATATAAAAAGACATTTCCGTAACCTACGGCAGACATTTCGTCAGGAAACATATTAGTTCCTCCGTATATGTTAACAAGAGAAGACGTGTTTAAATATCCGAATACATCATCATTCGGATTGGGCGAAATGCTGTTGTTAGAAGTTGAGCCGTCTGCATTAAAAGAAGCATTTAAATAATTTGTATAAAAAGCTTGGGTAATCGTTGTTCCGGTATTTTCCCAGGTATCCCAGCCAAGATCTTGCCCGGCAATAAATAAGTTCCCTCCGTTATCAAGAAAACTTGTTAATTCTGCTGTTATTTCTTCGTTAATTCCCGGGAAAGTCCAAGCAACATTAAAAAATATTGTGTGAATATTATCTAACTTGTTGTTTGCTGCTGCAATCATAAACATATTATACTTACACGAGGTATAATCTTCAACTGAAGCATAATCAAACCCGGCAAAATATTCATCTTCAAAATCAACGGGACTTCCCGTACTCCAAGAGCCCGAATTATGAATTAATAGTGTTCCCGTATTAGCAATGACATAAACTTCAATTTTCTTACTTTGAAGGTTGGGGTTGTTAACCGATACAGCTGTCAGTATATATTTAACAAAGCCTGCTGATGCTCCCGGAGTAATATCAATAGTCATCGCTTCTGTACTTGAACCGTTAATTGTTTCTGTGCCTGTACCGGTATATGTATTTCCGCTTACTGTAAAATTACTGCTCCAGTCAGCCGGTTCGTTTTCTTTTGTCAGAGTAAAAGTAAAATCTTCGTTTGTCAAAAAACCGTTAGTAAAATCAAAAGAAAAAGATGAATTATTCCCTGTTATTCCTTCTTGTATTATTTCAGAAAGATTAGTATATGATCCGATTACATACGTTGTTCCGTTAATTGCCGGAATTTGTATTCCTGAGTAAATTTCTTGATGATCTTCTGTTACAAATACGGCAATATCACAATTGTCAACAATACAAGGAACACTTATAAAATCATTCGGAACGGTGTATGTATATGTTCTTTGTATAAATGTTCCCGAAGTTGTTGTCGTAATTTCTTCGCCCCATTGTCCGGTAATTAAGTCACGCAACATATGGTTGTGAACATAATTGTCTCCTAATCCGCCACCTGTTTGCGGGCCCAAAATACCATTCTGAATTAATGCAATATTTAAAAAATTGCTTGCAGCAGGAGCGTCCGAAGTATAATATAATTCAACATTAATCGTCAGCTCTCTTGTTGTTGTGTTATAGCTTGTTGATGCACCTACATTTACAGGAGAATCTTCTTTCAGCACTCTCCCCGCAGCAGTTTCCCATGCACTTCTGCCCATTGATGTCCCGCCGTTACCCGTTAAATCTGCAAAAAAGTGCCTGTTTACAGAACCGTTCGGATATCCTCCTATTTGAACTTCAGGATCGGCAGCAATAACATCTCCGTATGTTGTTCTGAAATCGGGTTCTCCGCTGTACGGAGCTGCATATCCGCCTGTATGAATATTTATTAAAACCACATCATAAGGATTTGCATCATACATTGCCTGTGCAATTGCATGACCTTCCGGGCAATATACACAATGAATTCCGGTATATTCTTCTAATATAACATTTTTCTTCTCAATATTCGTTGAAACAAGGGTTTGTGCTTGAATAAAACTAAACCCCGCCGTTATAAAACTAATTAGCAATAAAGCTCTTTTTTTCATTGTTCTTGTTTTTGTTTAATATAATCAATAAAAGAAAAATATAAGTCGCTTTTTTTATCATATTTTTTTTTTGATTGAGATTCAATTCTCCAATCATTTTCAGTATATTCCGGAAAAAAAGTGTCTCCGTCAAATTTATGATGAACTTTTGTTATATACATTTTATTTGCTATATTGATGAAGTGATTATAAATAGTTGCACCGCCGCATATAAAAACTTCTTTTTCTCCTTCACAAATCTTAACAGCTTCTTCGGGACTTTGGACAACAACAGCACCTTCAAGGATTAAATTTTTTTGTGAACTTATTACTATGTTTTTTCTGTTCGGGAGAGGTTTAAACGGTAAGGACTCATAGGTTTTTCTTCCCATGATAATTGAATGCCCGGAAGTCAGCTTTTTAAACCTTTTTAAGTCTTCCGAAATATGCCAAATTAAATCGTTATCTTTTCCGATAACATTATTTTCTGCAATTGCCGCTATTATTGATATTGTCATAACTTATACTGATATTGCCCCTTTTATATGAGGATGTGAATTATAATTTTCAAGAGTAAAATCTTCATATTTAAAGTCAACAACCTTTTTAATGTCAGGATTGAGTTTCATTTTCGGAAGTTTCATAGGTTTTCTTGTAAGCTGTAATTTTACTTGCTCAATATGGTTTGTATAAATATGAGCATCTCCCAAGGTATGCACAAAGTCTCCCGGTTCGTAACCGGTTTCTTGTGCAACCATCATAACAAGCAATGCATAAGAAGCAATATTAAAGGGTACGCCGAGAAATATATCTGCACTTCTTTGGTAAAGTTGACACGACAATTTGTTGTCGGCAATATAAAACTGAAACAGAATATGGCAAGGAGGTAAGTTCATTTTGTCTAAATCGCCTACATTCCAGGCACTTACTATGTGTCTTCGGGAGTCGGGGTTTTCTTTAAGTTGTCTGATAACATTTAAAAGTTGATCAATGTGACCCCCGTTTTCGGTTGTCCAAGAACGCCATTGGTAACCGTATATTCTTCCGAGTTCTCCGTCAGGGTCTGCCCACTCATTCCAAATTCTCACACCGTTTTCCTGCAAATATTTTGTATTTGTTGAGCCTTTAATAAACCAAAGCAACTCATGAATAATTGATTTCAAATGAAGCTTTTTAGTTGTAACCGCAGGGAAACCTTCTTGTAAGTTAAAACGCATTTGATGCCCGAAAACACTTATTGTTCCGGTTCCTGTTCGGTCTTCTTTTTTTATACCTTCTTTCAGAACTCTGTCTAATAGGTTTAAATATTGTTGCATATATACCAATTTAAGTTTACAAAAATATCAAATTTATTACAGCTCTTCATTTTTTGAAACAGAATTTTATTAAATTTGTTATCCGGTAGTTTTGAAAGCTTTTGATAATTTTGTGTCGGGTGGGGTTTGGTATAATTTGTGAAGAGTATAAATTTATACAATAATGTTATTTATTTACTTCTATTAAAATAAAAAACTATGAAAAATTTTAACCGATTGAAAAAACTATTAATTGCAAGCAGCACAGCATTAATTCTTGTTTTTGTGTTAATGGCATTTAGTTCTGTTGATAATAATTCCGAAGGAAAAGGATGCCATGTGTACGGAAAAATTAAATTTGTTGATTACGGAGAAGATTACAAAGTGAAATTTGTGGACTATGGTGAAGATTTAAAAATTAAATATGTAGACTACGGTGAAGACAAAGAGGGGCGTTGGAAAACAGTTGACTACGGTGAGGACTATAAAATTAAAATTGTAGATTACGGCGAAGATATTAAAGTAAAAGAAGTTGATTACGGTGAAGGGTGCTAATCAATAAATTGTAAATTTGAAGAAGAAAGGGCATAGATTATTAATTAATACTTTACTACCCGCAAAGTATCCAAATTAAGTCGAATTTTTAGCCACTCTTCCAATGTTTTAGTTTTATTACGAATATGGCTTTTGTAAGTTCCTTTTTTCCAGTTTACAAGTAATGTCGGAATAGTGTCGTATCTGTTCAAACTGTTCAATTCAATGGTTTTTGCAAATGCAAATTGTTCTATTTTGGGATATTGAACTGCCAGCTCTTTTTTAATGTTTTGTAATGGTAGTGTATCTTGTTTTATGTTAATAAGCCGGTTTTCTAAAAATTCAATTTGTGCATTTTTCCCTTGAATTATACCCTCTTGCTTCTTATAAATATCTTCAAGTATTCCTACTCTTAATTTATCTTGAATATCTCTACCGATATTATCAATTTTATTAACCAATGTATCTATATTGTTTTTTTCTTGGTGAAAATTAAGATTCGTAGAATCTGTTACCGTTATTCCTGCCCCTTTGTTTGTTAAACCATAGACTGATAATTTATCTTTAAAATCCTGAATTTGAGCATCAGAAAAAATTAAATCGGTCAGGTATATATCAATGTTTGACAAAGTATCCGAATATACAATATCAGTATAAATTATATCAGATTTATAATTGTTAAAATTTTCTTCGATAAAGCTTTCTGCCCTGAAATTAAACCTGGACTCTTGAATAACATTCCAAAAAATGTTGGCACTCGGAATAATAATAATTAATACAAAAACAATAATATACAGTCTGATTTTCTTTTCTTTTTTCGGACTTACATAGTTCATTAAAGGAAATCGCAAATATTTAACAACAATAAAAGTTGAAATACTTATAAAAACAGAATTTATAAAAAATAAATAGAACGCACCCACAAAATATGACATTTGCCAGGTTGCTAATCCATATCCTGCAGTACATAAAGGCGGCATAAGTGCTGTTGCAATTGCAACGCCGGGAATCACATTGGTTTTTTCTCTGCTCGAACCGGCAACAATTCCTGCCATACCGCCGAAGAAGCCTACAAAAACATCTAATAAAGTAGGCTGAGTTCTTGCAAACAGTTCTGAATTTACTTCTTTTAAAGGAGTTATTAAAAAGTAAACTGTTGATGTTAATACACTTATAATAACGGCTATCAGGAAAAATTTGCCCGAACGTTTAAAGGTATTCCAATCGTTTGTTCCTACTGACAGTCCGATTCCGAGAATAGGTCCCATCAAAGGGGAAATAAGCATGGCTCCTACAACAACAGCTGTTGAGTTTTGATTCAGACCTATAGACGCGATAAAAATAGAAGCTATTAATATCCAAATACTTCTTCCTTTAAAAACAATGTCTCGTTTAATTGTTTCTATTGTTCCGGCATAATCAGTACCTTCATTTATACTGAAAATATCATGAAAAAAATCTGAAATCAAAGAAAAAAGGTTATTGGAACTTTTTGGTTTTTGATTCTTTTCTTCTTCTGAGATTACATTCTGGATTTTATGTGCTTCTCTGTCGTCTAACGGCATGTCAAGGTAATATTAATTGCTTCTTCCGTAAATTTCAGTTATTCTTCTTAAAAATTCCTTGTGTTCAGTCTTTATTTGTTCAAATTCAAAACGATACTCCCAGTTATTTCCTATCGTTCCGGGAATATTAATTCTGTGTTCTTTTCCTTGTTGTAACAAGTCTTGCAATGGTGCTATTGCAATTTTTGCAACCGATGCCCAAATTATTTTCATTAGCAAATGAGCAAAATTTTCATTTGTAAAATTACAATAATCTTTTAAAAAATCAACTTCGTATTCTTGATAATCTTCAAAAACACCTAAACTTGTGTCATTATCATGTGTTCCTGTATAAACTATGCAATTTTTGTCGTAGTTGTGCGGTAAAAACGGATTTGATGCTCCGGAGTTAAAAGCAAACTGTAAAATTTTCATACCCGGAAGTTTGTATTGTTTCAACAGTTCTTTTGCTCCTTCCGATAAGTTTCCAAGGTCTTCCGCTATAATTCTTTCTTTTTCTTTAAGAATTTCGTCTAAAAATTTATTTTCGGGTCCCGGCAACCACTCACCGTTTTGTGCAGTATCATTACCGAAAGGAACGGCCCAAAATTCTGAAAATGCTCTAAAATGGTCAATGCGAACAACATCAAACATCTTCAAATTCATTTTCATACGTTCTTTCCACCATTTATAATTTGTTTTTTTTGAATTTTCCCAATCATAAACAGGGTTTCCCCAAAGCTGCCCGGTTTCTGAAAAATAATCGGGTGGCACTCCTGCAACTTTAATCGGTGTTAAGTTATCATTTAGCATAAAAATCTCAGAATTTACCCACACATCCGCACTATCGCCTGCAACATAAAAAGGAATATCTCCGATAATTTTTATACCTTTTTCATTTGCATAGCTTTTCAATTTAAACCATTGCCTAAAGAAAAAATATTGTATTACTTGGTTTTGTTCTATCCGACTCTTTAAATTACGTTGGTAGGTTTCCAATGTTGTTTTTCTTCTGAATTTGATGTTTTCTTGAAATGTTGATAAAGGTTCTTCTCCGTGTAATTCTTTCAACGCAATAAAAAAAGCATAATCAAAAAGCCAAAAATTTTGTTCTTTCTTGAATTTTTCAAAAGCAGTTTTATCTATATCAGACTTTAAAAATATATCTGCAATTTCATATAACAGCGGAAGTTTCTCTTTTTTAACTTTTTCAAAATCAACCTTATTCGAACAAGCATATTGTAAGTTATTTTCATGAAAAGGTAAAGCCTCAACATCAATAAGCAAAGGGTTTCCGGCAAAAGCCGAATAAGAAGAGTAAGGAGAATTCCCGAAACCGGTATGCCCCAAAGGTAAAATTTGCCAATATGTTTGTTTGGTTTCCGAAAGAAAATCTACAAACCTGCATGCTTCTTCTCCGAAAGTTCCTATTCCGTATTTTCCCGGTAAAGAAGTAATATGCAGTAATATTCCGCTTTTTCTTTCTTCCATTATTATTTCCTTCCCGACAAACTCTTCGGAATTCTTCCCATCTTTATACTTTCCGAACGAAGTCGCCTTCCTACAATTTTTTCAACCGTATTGCCGATTTCTAAAATCTTATCAATATCTATTCCTGTTTCAATGCCCATTTCATCCATCATTACAAGCATATCTTCACCTGCAACCAACCCTACGGCATTTGGGTCTTTATAATAATACTTCCCGGTTCCCGAAACAGGAACACCGCTTACAAAGTTTGCCGGTTGCCCGCCGATGCCTCCCAGTGTTGATTCATATCTTGTAATTCCTGCTTGCAAAGCGACTAAAACATTAGCTAAGCCCCAACCTCTTGTTGTGTGAAAATGAGCAAGATGCAGAGATGTATCCGGCAAAGCGTCCAAAAGCATTGAGTAGTATTTGTAAACTCTGTCCGGAGATGCTGAGCCGTCATGATCGGCATGTTCTATATCATCGGCTCCTATATCTAACCACCTTTTTGTAAAATCAACTGCATCTTTCATTTTTGTAGGTCCTTCAATGGGACATCCCCATATTGTGCTTACCGTTCCGTTAACTTTAATACCGGCATCGTGTGCTTTTTTGATATACTCTTCACTCATTTTCCAATAATCATCATGAGAAAGCCCGGAGTTTTTAAATTGATGCGATTCACTTGTTGAAACCATAAGTAGAATTCTGTCCGGTCCCCACCCTTCTTTTTTTGCTTGAATTGCTCGCTCAATTGCTCGCTCCCTGATAGTTACGACCGTTATTTCAACATCATCTAACTTATCCTTTAACTTTTTACTGTTCCTGATAGCTTTCATCAACTCATCTGCATCTTTAAATTGGGGCATCCCCTTTGGGTTTCCGAAATTTGTAACTTCTATTTTTTTGTACCCGGCTAAAATCAATTGTTCTGAAAGCCAAAGCTTTGCTTCTGTCGGAATAAATTTCTCTTCGTGCTGAAAACCGTCTCTTACGGTAATATCGCCCAAATCTACTTTTTTAGGATATTGCATATTTTTGATATTTTTGTTTAAATTTACATTTTAAAATCGGCAAACAAATATAGTAAACTTTATACAAATAACTTTACCGAATATTTAATGCCGTAATAATCACGGACTTTAGTTAATAACAAAATAAGATGTTGTCGGATATTAATTTAAATAAAACAGAAATAAAGCACATTTTAAAAGAAGTTAAGTGTATTTCCGGTTTTGATTTTTCGGAATATGCACATAGTTTTATTAAAAGGATAACTGAACAGTTTATGATTTCAAATAATATTTTTTCTGATGTTGACTTGATATATCGAATTAATAAATCTGAAGGTTTTGTCGGACAATTTCTTGAAGCGGTATTCGTTCCTCAAACAGAATTGTTCAGAGATGCCGAAATGTGGAATTTTCTTCAAGAAAAAATAATACCCAAATTAGTTTCTAAAAAAGAGTTTAAAATTCATTTACCGTATTCCAAAGGTGGTGAGGAGTTATATTCTTTACTGTATATTCTTAATAAATTTGACTCTTCAAATATAAAAATAAATGTAACTGCAGTTACTGATAAACACTTGAAAGTTATCAAAAAAGGGGAATTTAGTCCAAAACAAACCAAATCCTCAGTAAAAAACATTGAACTTCTTAAATCAGCAGTTGATTCTGACGAAATATTTACAGAAACAAATAATAAATTTAGTGTGAAGCATAATTTCATAGGCGAAATTACTTTTGAAACTTGCGAGTTTTTTAAAGGTCGGTATATTTCAGAATTTGATTTAATATTATTCCGTAATTCAATGATATATTTTAATTCTGCATTAAAAGAAAAATCAATAAAAACGATTATAAGAAGTTTGAAAAAAGGAGCATATCTGATAATAGGAGAAAAAGAAACAACAGGGGCAGAGTCAAGCAAAAAGCTAAAAAGAGTTGATAAAAATGTAAGTATTTATAAAAAGAAATCTTTTGCATAGCAATGGCTAAAATCAAATACATAGTAATAGGCGGTTCTGCCGGAAGCTTTAAGGTTGTAACGGAAATAATTGATGCAATACCAAAGAACTTTCCGTTTACTGTAATTTTAGCTCTACATAGATTAAAGCATATCAAAAACGGTTTTGTAGAGGCATTTGCTCCAAAATCAGAGCTGCCGGTTATTGAACCTAATGATAAAGACCCTATTTCAGAAAAGAAAATTTATATTGCCCCTGCAAATTATCATCTTTACATTGAACCCGACAAAACATTTGCCCTTTCTGTTGAAGAATCTGTAAATCATTCTCGCCCCTCAATTGATTTAACCCTAAGTTCTGCAGGACATTCTTTAAAAGATAAAGTTATAGGAATTATGCTTTCGGGAGCAAATAAAGACGGAGCTGTCGGGCTCAAACACATTAAAGAAAACGGAGGAATAACAATTGTTCAATGCCCGGAAGATTCCATGGTAAGAACAATGCCTGACGCTGCAATAAAAGAAGCAAATCCTGAAAAAATATTAACTTCGCAGCAAATTATTGAATATATAGTAAACCTAAAAAAATAATACTGATGCAAAAATTTTCCGCAAGAAAAATATTATCAGCAATCCTGCTTATTCTAATTCTTGTTTTTGCTTATTTGCTCTTTAAAAAAATAAACCCGGAAGATTCAAACTTTCAAGATATCATATTTTTAGGGGGCATATTCTTTTCCGGCTTATTACTTTTTATGTTAGTTCTGACAAAAGCAACAAGGATTAATAAAGGAATAAATGATAATTCCGAAAAAAAAGAAACAAATATTTCTAAAAATATTGAACAAAAAGAACAACTGCAGAGAGAGCAAATGGAAAACCACACATTAGCAATTATTTCAGATATACAAAAACAAAATAACATTAATGAATTGGCAGAATCTCTTTTAATAAAATTTGCTAAGCAATTTTCTGTTGTACAAGGGGTTGTATATGTCAGACAAAAAGACGATAAAACATTTAAAACAGTTGCAACTTATGCACTTTACGGAGAAACAGATAATTTTGTTGAAGGAATTGGAATAAACGGTCAGGTTGCAATAAATAAAAAACTAAAGCTGATTAAAGAAATCCCGGAAAATTATATTACTGTTATTTCCGGTCTCGGAAGCAGCTCACCAAGCAATTTATTAATACTCCCTTTTGTAAATAAGAACAAAACGGTTGCATTAATTGAACTTGCTGCATTCGATGAATTTCCGGAAATAATTAATGAAATTTATAACGAAATAAATGATTCAATTGCAGAAAAATTTGATTCTCTAAATTAATTAAAATGAACACGTTTATAAACCAATTGATAGATCTAGCAATTGCTGAAGATATCGGCGACGGAGACCACACTTCTTTATCCTGTATTCCAAAAGATGCACAAGGACAGGTACAACTTCTCGTGAAGGAAGCAGGGATTTTAGCAGGTGTTGAGATTACAAAAAAAATAATTAAAAAAATTGACTCTGATCTTAAAATGGAAATCTTTCTAAAAGACGGAACAAAAATAAAACCCGGAGATATTGCATTTAAAATTTCCGGAAAAGTAATGTCTATACTTCAAGCAGAAAGACTGTTACTGAACTTTATGCAACGAATGAGCGGGATTGCAACGCAAACAGCAGTTTATGCAGATTTAATAAAAGATTTACCGACAAAAGTCTTGGATACAAGAAAAACGACCCCGGGACTTCGGCATATCGAAAAAATTGCCGTAGAAATCGGAGGAGGAACAAATCACCGAATGGGACTTTATGATATGATAATGTTAAAAGACAACCATATTGACTTTGCAGGAGGAATAAAATCGGCAATTAATAAAGCAAATGAGTATTTGAAAACAAAAAATAAAGATATAAAAATAGAAGTAGAAGTCAGAAATTTTAAAGAATTGCAACAAGTTCCGGACACAGGAAATGTACACAGAATAATGCTGGATAATTTTACCGTTGAAGACACAAAAAAAGCGGTGAAAATGATTGGCGGAAAATACGAAACAGAATCCTCCGGAGGTATAACATTAAAAACACTGCGAGCTTATGCCGAATGCGGTGTTGACTTTATATCGGTCGGAGCATTAACACATCAAATAAAAAGTTTAGATTTAAGTTTAAAAGCAATTTAACTGAAAAATGGATTACGACGTAATAATAATCGGCAGCGGTCCCGGCGGATATGTTGCTGCAATAAGAGCATCACAGCTCGGGTTTAAAACAGCAGTTGTCGAACGAACTGAACTCGGAGGCATTTGTCTTAACTGGGGCTGTATTCCTACAAAATCACTTTTAAAAAGTGCACAAGTATATGAATATGCAAAACATGCTGAAAATTTCGGTATTGAAATTACGGATGTCAAACCGAACTTCAATAAAATAATTGAAAGAAGCAGAAAAGTTTCTGCACAAATGAATAAGGGCGTTGAGTATTTATTCAAAAAAAACAAGATTACTCTTATTCAGGGTTTCGGAAAACTTGCAGGAAATAAAACAATAGAAGTTACGAATAACAACGAAAAAACAGAAAATTATACGGCAACACACATTATTCTGGCAACCGGCTCGCGTTCTCGAGAACTTCCGAACTTAAAACAAGACGGAAAATATATAATCGGGTATCGAGAGGCTTTAACTTTAAACAAACAACCCGAAAGCATGATAGTTGTCGGCTCAGGAGCAATAGGAACAGAGCTTGCATATTTTTATAATGCAATAGGAACACAGGTTACATTAGTTGAATATATGCCTAATATTGTTCCTCTCGAAGACAAAGATGTATCGGCTCAATTAGGACGTTCTTTAAAGAAAGCAAAAATTAAAGTAATGGTTAAATCCTCTGTCGATAAAGTTGAAATAAAAAATGGCAAATGTGTTGCAACAATTAATTCCAAAGGAAAGGAAATACAACTTGAATCGGATATTGTACTTTCGGCTGTAGGCATTATTCCCAATATTGAAAATATAGGAATTGAGGAAACCGGCATTGAACTTGAAAACGGAAAAATAAAAGTTGATAATTTTTACAGAACAAACATTGACGGTATATATGCAATAGGCGACATAGTACACGGACCTGCACTTGCCCATGTTGCTTCTGCCGAAGGCATAACTTGTGTAGAAAGTATTGCCGGCAAAAACTCGGAAGCTGTTGACTATGAAAACATTCCCGGAGCTGTTTACACAACACCCGAAGTTGCATCCGTGGGTTTAACCGAAGATGATGCTGCAAAAAAAGGTTATGAATTAAAAATTGGGAAGTTCCCTTTCAGAGCATCAGGCAAAGCTGCATCAGCAGGAAATCAAGACGGATTTATTAAGCTTATCTTTGATGCAAAAACAGATTTGCTTCTCGGAGCTCATATGGTTGGGTTAAATGTTACCGAAATGATAGCTGAAATTGTTGTTGCAAAAAAGTTGGGAGTAAAAGCACATGATATTATAAAATCAATTCATCCGCATCCCACAATGTCGGAGGCTATTATGGAGGCTGCTGCTGCTGCGTATGATGAAGCTATACACATATAATCTTAATAATCGCTCATTTCATTTAAACTAAGCATTTACTTTAGGTTGCTGTCTTTTTATATTTTCCGGACCACTCTTTATAACCGTAAATTGCCAACACTAAAAATATTACATATTGGATTCCTGTAAAGCCGTATCCTTTAACAAAATACAAGGGAATAGAAACTATATTTACTGCAATCCAAAATATCCAGTTTTCAAGTTTTTTGTTTGCCATTAGCCACATTGCAGCAAAAGCTGCTCCTGTCGTAAAAGTATCTAAAAAAGGTGTCGCTTTTCTGAATTCCGCTAAACTGCCGGATGTAATTTTTGAAAAAGCATAATTAATAGTTTCTCCAAAACTTAAATCATTAGGTATAACATTATAATATCTGTAAACTGCAATCACAAAAAAAGACGTAAACATAAAAATACCGAATGCTTTAAGCTTATCTTTTTTATCAGATTTTGAAACGGATATATGATTATTTTTACCGTCAACTATTTTGCTCCACATATACCATCCGTAAATGCTCATTAAGGTATAATAAATATTAATAATTAAATCACCGTACAGGCTCCATTGAAATAAAAGGAACACATATAAACCCGTGCTTATGATACCCGAAGGAAAAACGAGAATGTTTTCTTTTTTTGCAAAAAGCACACTTATTACTCCGAATAACGCAGCAATAAATTCTAATGAAATATTAAGTGTTGTCGAATTATTATACGGTTCGGTAAAAAAATCAATTAAGCTCATATCTGCTTATTGTAAATCAGAGTTTACCATTTTCAGTATAAATACAGAAGACGGTATTTTAAAACTTTTTTTAATCTCCTTTGTTAAAATATTCATTACATCGTCATATTTACCAAAAACTTGCGTGCTCATTCCGTTTCGTGAAATTTCAAGCTCTTCGTAATTTTGTAACCGGTGTATAAAGTCTAAAATGGGTGCTTTAAATTCAACTTTTAAAGGATAATAACTTATATCAACTGAAATATTCATAAAATTAAATTATAATTAAGTTTCAAAAGTAATAACAAAGTAATACTTTTATAATTCTAAAATAAAAACAAATTATGACAGTTCAAAATATTATTGCCGCTCAAAAAGTTTTTTTCTTATCAGGGCAAACAAAACCCGTAAAATTCAGAATAAAAAAATTAAAAAAATTAAAAACTGCTCTTCAGGAAAATGAAAAATATTTATATGAAGCAATTTATAAAGATTTCGGCAAATCTGAATTTGAAACTTATGCTACAGAACTTTCCTTAGTATATTCAGAAATTAATTTGTCAATAAAAAAAGTTTCTAAATGGGCAAAGCGGAAAAAACAAAAAACAAATTTGGCAAACTTGCCGGGTAAAAGTTATATTATTCCTGAGCCGCTCGGAACTTGCTTGGTTATAGGTGCTTGGAATTATCCTTATCAGCTTTCTTTAGTACCGCTCGTAGCAGCAATTGCGGCCGGAAATACCGTGATTCTGAAGCCAAGTGAGTTGTCGAAAAATTCTTCTTCAATTATGGCAAAAATACTTAACCGAGTTTTTATTCCGGAAATTATATATGTTATTGAAGGCGGAGTTAAAGAAACAACAGAACTTTTGGAACTGAAATTTGATAAAATATTTTTTACGGGAAGTGTTCCTGTCGGGGAAATAATATACCGGAAAGCAGCAAAAAAACTAATCCCGGTTACACTTGAACTCGGTGGTAAAAGTCCGACATTTGTTTTAAACGATGCAAATATTAAAATGACGGCAAAGCGTATAATTTGGGGGAAATTTTTAAATGCCGGACAAACCTGTGTAGCAACAGATTATGTTTTGGTTGACAAAAAAGTTGAAGAAAATCTTTTGGAAGAATTAAAAAAGCAAATTAATATTCAATTTCCTTCTTTTGAAAAACTTCCTGAAAATTATGTTCAAATTATAAATGACAAAAATTTTGAACGCTTATTAAATTTAATTGATAAAAAGAAAGTTTTTATCGGCGGAACTTTTGATAGAGAAAAACGCATTATTCATCCTACGGTTTTGCATAATATTACATTTGAAGATAATGTTATGAATGATGAAATATTCGGACCCGTATTGCCCGTTATTTCATTTGAAGATTTAGAAAAAACCATTCAAGAAGTTCAAAAAAGACCAAAACCTTTGGCATTATACATCTTCTCAAAAAACAAGAAGATTGTAAAAAACATTCAAGATGAAATTTCGTTCGGCGGCGGTGCCGTAAACGAAACAGTTATGCATCTTACAAACCACCGATTACCTTTCGGAGGAACAGGTTCAAGCGGTTTCGGAAATTATCACGGATATGCAGGATTTCAAACTTTTTCTCATTTTAAAAGTATTTTAAAAAAGCCGTTTTGGTTTGAACCTCCGATAAAATATGCTCCTTATACAAAAAAGAAATTAAAATTGATGAAAAGACTAATGAAATAATATTGTTTATATATTTGCATCTTAATCAATAAATTAATTAAGATTTTGCGACTTTTTAAACGAAACATATACGGCCAAGTTTTATTCCTGAAAAAAGGATTAATCAAATTCTTAGGATATGTTTCTCACAGAAGATACAGCGGATTTAATCAGTTAGAAATTGAAGGTTCGGATATAATAAGAAATTTACCCGAAAACGGGATTATGTTTGTTTCAAACCATCAAACATATTTTGCTGATGTTGCTGCTATGCTTCACGTTTTTAATGCCTCTTTATTCGGAAACGAAAACAGCTTAAAAAGGCCTTTTCGTTATCTTAGAAAACCAAAATTGAACATTTATTTTGTTGCTGCAACCGAAACAATGAAAACCGGTTTGCTGCCGCGTTTGTTTGCGTTAGCGGGAGCAATTACAGTACAACGTACTTGGCGAGAAAAAGGAAAAGATATTGACAGACCTGTGAAACCCTCCGACACAGACCATATAGGCATGGCAATAAAAGACGGCTGGGTAATTTCTTTTCCGCAGGGAACAACAAAGCCTTATAAACCTATTCGAAAAGGAACAGGGCATATTATTAAGCAATTTAAACCGGTTGTAATCCCGATTGTAATAGACGGGTTCAGGCGTTCGTTCGATAAAAAAGGAATATTTATAAAGAAAAAAGGCATTTTACAATCAATGGTAATTAAAAAGCCGTTAGATATAGATTATGAAAAAGAAACAGTTGAAGAAATTGTTGATAAGATTTCTTATGCAATTGAGCAACATCCTTCATTTTTAAGTTCATTCTCACAAGAAGCTTTGCTTGAAGCTGAGAAATTAAATAAAAAGCGTGATTTTTGGGAGTATTAACACTAAAATGATATCCGCATTTTTGAAAATAGTTTAATCATCTTCTTTTTCTTGCGGATAAAAGCTAAAGTTTTTTCCGTTATAGAGCATCAGTTTCGGAATATCGTTTAAACTTTTATCTCTGTTCGTGCCGATTAAAATTCCGTCAATCTCTATTCTTTGCAAACTGTCATTTACAATCATCTTTGTTTTCTTCGGAACATTTTTAATAAAAGAATAATCATCACTAAAATCGTTAAAGGTTATTAATTCACCATATTTTTCTAAGATGTCCGTTTCAACATTAAGAACAATTAGCTTTCTGTTTCCGGTATTAATATTGGTAATAATAAATGCTGCATCTTTTTTATTGTCGGCATTATAATCACCGTAGCAAAATGAATTATACATAGATTTACCCGGTTCGGCAAATATTTGCCATACTTCTTTTTGGTCATCTTTACCGTATAATCTCGCCCTTTCATCTTTTGGTATTTTAGATGTAAATCCGTTCTTTTTTAAGTAACTTGAAATAGCTTTTCTGTATTTTGTTGAAGCAATTAATTTTTTTGCATTTTCATTTCCGAACATTCCCTCAATTGTATAGAATGTTTCGGGTAAAACCAAATATTCAAACGACATGTAACCTTTTTTTTCTCCTACCGAAACTTCTGCCCAGTTATTATCAAGCACTTCATATACTTGAACTTCCGTTCCGAAAGGATAATGCCCTATAACGTATGCATTTTTGTCCTTATCAGACCTTATGTTAAGTTCTTCGCTTATTACCATCATAGTTTTTGACGAAAAATCATCTTTTATTACTTTAATTACCGGACCTAATAACAAATAAACAATAAAAAAGAAAGGAATAATTCCGAACAAAACACCGCTTACAAAAACGGCTTTTGTTTTAAAGGTTTTTTTATCAAACTTTTTTTTTGATTTATTTTTTGAAAAAAGCATCATATCATTTAAATTTATGGTAAATTTGTTTTGTCCAAATTACGACATTAATCATTCAGAACAAAAATAATTTTATTATTTAACCAAACAAAACTTTTACTATGAGAATGAAAATATTAGGTTTCATTCCTATCACAAAAAATCAATTTATTATTTATGAGACAATTCTTTTCTCGTTCTTCTTTTTGCTTACGGTTTTCTTCTTTTCATATAATTTTCCGGAGTATATTGATGATCCTTTAATATTATTTCATGCAAAATATTTAAAGTATGTTACTCTGATTCTAAGCTTTCTTGTTGTTGTCGAAGCACAATATTATCTTAATATTTTTATAGGAAAGCAATTAAAAATTATTGAGAAACAAAAGAAGAAAATTGAATTTCAAAATGATGAAATTAAACAAAGTATTAGATATGCCGGACGAATACAAGAATCAATTTTGCCTCCGAAAGATAAACTGCCGAAAGATTTAAATTATTTTATTCTTTATAAACCTAAGGATATTGTAAGCGGAGATTATTATTGGTTTGCGGAGAAATGCAACAAATTAATAATTGTTGCTGCAGACTGTACCGGGCACGGAGTTCCCGGAGCATTCATGAGTGTTCTCGGAATTTCATCTTTTAACGAAATAATAAACGAAACAGATGAGTGTTTAAATTCCGGCAAAATATTAAATCGCTTAAGAGACCGCATTATTACATCGTTAAAACAAAAAGACGATGATTTAATTTCAGAAGCAGGAATGGACTTAGCCCTAATTATTTATGATAAAGAAAATCGAAAAGTTCAATTTTCCGGTGCAAAAAACCCTTTATTTATTATACGCAAACATACAACTGAAAAAGAAGGTGTTTCGAACAAAAAACAAAAAACAATTTTAGGCTCTTATGAATTAAATCATATTCAGCCGGACAAAATGCCGATAAGTAAATATCCGATAATGGAACCTTTTTCTGTACAAGATATTAATTTACAAAAAAATGACACTTTATATATATTTTCTGACGGTTTTGCAGATCAATTAGGCGGAGAGAGAGGAAAAAAGTTATTAATGAAAAGGTTTAAAGCAATTTTACTTAAAATTCAAGAAAAAAGTATGCCCGAGCAAGAAAAAATTTTAAATGACTTTTTAAACAAATGGAAAAACACGAATGAACAAACTGATGATATTATTGTTTTTGGTATTAAAGTATAAATAAACACAGATTGGACGAAATGACAGAAAAATTCTTTAAACAATATCGTTAAAACATAAATAATTATTCTTTTATTGAAAAATAAATTCAGGGTAAAAATTAAAGTCAGTGTATTATTTGTATACTCAGCATGAAAATATGGGTTCTTATAAAAATTAACATTGATTAAATCATATATTTCATATTTTTAACTTTCTAAATTTACTGAAAATGAAAACAAAACTAATTTTATTTACATTTATAGTTGCTTTTTTTTCTTTAGGTGTTTTTTCTCAGAATAACGTAACCGTAACAGATAATGCATCTCATACTGCTGATGCATCAGCAGTATTGGATATTTATTCAACGTCTAAAGGAATGCTTGTGCCGAGAATGACAACAACTCAAATTTTATTAATCTCAAATCCGGCTACCGGCTTGCTGGTTTTTAATACAGATCTTAATTCATTTTATTTTCACAACGGTTCTGCTTGGCAAAACTTATCCGATCCGAGCGGAGGAATATGGGGGGTTAATACAACTACCGGAGATGTATATGTAAACGACTTACAAACTAACATAGGAATAGGAACAAGTCAACCTGTAAGCAAATTAGCCGTTCATGCAAACTCAGGAGCAAATCCTGACGATCCGCTTTTTGTTATTCAAGATGAGTTCGGAGAACCAATTTTTGCCGTTACATCCGAAGGTGTAAGAATTTTCGTTAAATCCGGGGCAAAAGCACTCTCCGGCGGCTTTGCTGTAGGAAAATACGGTGCTGCAAAAGCGGGAGAAGAGTATTTAAGAGTAACTCCCGACAGTACAAGAGTCTATACCCAATATTCTCCGAAAGCAGTCTCCGGCGGTTTTGCTGTAGGAAAATACGGTGCCGCAAAAGGTGTTGATAACTATTTAAAGCTAAATAATGAAAACTATTTAATGGGGCACAGAAGCGGAAGCAACATTACATCCGGTTTATACAATTTGTTTTTAGGATATGAAACAGGACTTGCCGATACATCAGGAAGTAAGAATATATTAATCGGACATAATGCCGGTTTCAACAACTTATCCGGTAATGATAATATTTTTGTCGGACTTATATCCGGATACAACAACACCGTAGGCAGAAATAATATCTTTATGGGAAATGCTTCGGGCTTTGATAATACAACAGGAAGTTATAATGTTTATATCGGTGATTCTGCCGGCTTCAGAAATCAAGACGGATGGTATAATGTTTCAGTAGGGTATTATGCCGGACATACAAGCACAAATATGAATAACAGTACATTTGTAGGTGCAGGTGCCGGAATGTTGGCGCAAGGAAGTGACAATACCTTTGTCGGAAACAGTGCCGGTTCATTTACAAGTGCCGGTGTCGGAAATACATGTTTAGGTTTAATGGCAGGCTTAAATATAAAAACAGGAAACAATAATGTATATATAGGAAGAAATGCGGGACATGACAATGAAGGAAGTCAAAACACATGTGTCGGAGAATCTGCCGGTTACTCCGGAGTAGGGAGTAATAATGTTTTTATCGGATATGGTGCAGGTGCTTTTGAAACAGATTCTAACAGACTATACATTGATAACAACGCAAACAATGCAAACAATACATTAATATATGGCGAATTCGACAACAAAATATTAGCACTCAATGCAGATGTAGGAATAGGAAAAATAAATCCCGCAAATGCAGCTTTAGATATTATTTCAAATAAAATTGCCGGATGGGCTGCAAAATTTGATAATGACGGAAATGATATATCAAGGTATGGTATTCTGATACAAGCGGGCAACGATAATGCTGTGGGAACTAATTACTTTATTGATTTTAAAGACGGTGACGGAACATACACAGGCTACATACAAGCTGTTGACGGAGTATTATCTTTATTTGATATAGTAAAAAGCAACAAAGAAAGCACAACAAATTCTAAGCTTAACGGTTTAGACATAACAAATAAACTAAATATTGTTGACTATAAATACAAAAACAATAAAATAACCGGTTTTGATGCCGTGCAAGCTAAAGAAATTTACCCTGCAATGATTTCAAAAGATATAAGAACCGGAAATTTAGCAATAGACCAAACAAAACTTATTCCTGTATTAACAAAAGCAATACAAGAGCAAAACTCTGAAATTGAAAAATTAAAGACTGAAAATATAGAATTAAGACTTGAAATGGATGAACTAAGAAAAATAATAGAACAAAAATAAAAAAACATAATATTCTATCAAATGAAAAATTTACAAATATTATTCATTATGTTTCTTTCATTATGGGCAGAAGAAAGTATTGCACAAACGGGAATAATTATTAATTCAGGGGCAAAATTGGAAATTAATAATGCCTATTTAAAAATTAATGACGGAGATTTCATAAACAATTCTTCAGAAAATACGTTTCTCGGAACAATTGTATTTAACGGCAGTTCTGGCCAAACAATCGGCGGAACAACAAACAGTAAATTTGATATGTTGATTATAAATAACGGTAATACCGTAAATTTAGAAAATAATCTATATTTAATAGGCGGAGTAGTTTTTAACAACGGCATTTTAAATGTTAATAATTATGATTTAACCTTAGCCCCCCCGGCTATATTAGACGGAACATTTTCTTCCGGCAGTATGATTAACCTTGACGGAGCAGGGAAAATTATTAAGGAAATTGAATCTAACGATAATATATTGTTTCCTGTCGGAGATTTAACATCGGGAGCAGATTATTCGCCGGTTGAAATAACTTTCAATTCCGGAACATTCAACGCAAATGCTTTCTATACTATTGATTTAGCAAACAGCAAACATCCCGGAAACACAAGTAGTTCTGATTATTTGAACAGATATTGGACAATAACATCAAGCGGAATAACTAATTTTTCGTGTAATACAACTTTTAACTATACAAATAACGATATTGCAGGAACAGAATCAAATATATACGGAGGTATATGGAACGGAACAAACTGGGCATTATTAGGTCAGGCATCAGCTTTGCAGTTTTCAGGAACATTAAATGAATTCGGAGAAATAACAGGTGCCGAAGAAGCTATGCTTGGCGGAATAAATAACTTAACATCTGAAAACATACAAGTTTATTATGATAACGGTTTTATTAAAATTAATACTCCGAATAACATTAACCTATCACATGTCGAAATATATAATTCTGTCGGACAATTAATTACAATTAAAGATTTATCAAAAACTCAACTGAATGAGTTTTCGTTCAACAATGCTAAAGGATATTATTTATTAAAACTTTTTACCGATAAAACATCAATTACAAAAAAAGTATTACTCTAAATTAGGGCTTGCTGATTTTTAAATTAGATGAACATAATTATTTGAGGCACAGCAAAATAATAGCAAAAAACATGTTGAAATATTTGTATAAGTGCAATGCTTTTTATATATTTATAGCATAAAACCTT